>JAGCSL010000097.1 GCA_017964115.1 Candidatus Saccharimonadota bacterium | reverse complement strand
TGTCGAAAAAAGAATCAAAAAAAGAACCAGAACCTGAACCAGAACCTGAACCAGCCCCAGAACCGGCGCCAGCCGAGGAAGCCCCAAAAGAGGAACCGGCTCCAGCCCCAAAACCTGAACCGGCGCCAGAACCTGAACCGGCGCCAGCTCCAGCTCCGAAGCCAGAGCCAAAACAAGCTCCAGTCGAAGAGCCTCTTGTAGAACCGCCAGTTGCGCCAATCGCTCCTGCAGCTCCAGAACCGCAAATTGAACTATCGGCCGATCCTGTGACTCCTTCACCAGAAGAGCAAGCTGCCGCCACGGCAGAACTAGAGCAACTAGTTGCGCCTAGCCCTTCTGGCGCCACAGGCAAGTCTGTAATGAATGAATTGCAAGATACCAACGCGCATACTAAAAAGAATATTACCCCGCCAAGTGAAGCACTCGAACCGCCAAAAGTTCCTAAAGACTATGCAGCAATGATGGCTTCCGAGTTGTCTGACGAGCCAACTCCGCCTGCCGGCGCGAAAGAGTCTGAACCATTAATTGCGCCAGTTCCTGAGAATATGCCAGTTATGGACACCTCTCCGGAACCAACGACCATGTCTGAGCCAATATCTCAAGAACCAACTACTTCAGAAGCTGAAGGTGGTCCAATTATGGCCGATTCAGACACGGTTGAGAATGAATATGTCGACCCACCACTTCCAATGCCTGATGCAAATACGATTCTGCCGCCACCGCCAATGCCTTTTGATCCATCCGCTGCGCCGGCGTCTGTCGAAGATGCGCCAGCCTCTGCTCCCGTAGAACAGCCTTCGGCTCAGGAATATGTCGATCAATTGCAACAAGGCATAATTAATCCAGACGTAACAAATAGCGCAGGCGACTCGATTGCGCCAGATATATCCATGCCGTCCGTAAGTGAACAGATGGTTGAGGATAATAATCCAGCTCCTCGCGGAGGCGTTATGCCGGACCAGGTTTATCCAGCTGACCCAAGCGCCTTCCAAATTCCAAATATGTAAAAGATTTGGCAATAACAAAAAGTCCGAGCTCAAAAGGCCCGGATTTTTTGCGTATAATATAAATATGCGTGGGAAAATTCTTTTAACAGTTATTGCGGTAAGCTTTTTGTGCGCTACTCCTGTTTTTGCGGTTAAAACGGATTCAGAGATACTTAATGATCTCAAAATTGATTCCAAAGCAGTATTTTTGCAAGACATTGATCATCATAAAACAATTCTTAAACAAAAGTCTGATCAGAAAATGCCCGTCGCGTCCCTTACAAAAATCATGACCGCATTAATCACTTTGGAAGAACGTCAGCTAACCGAAAAAGTGACGATTACGTGGGAAATGGTTGGCAATCTCCGAGATTTTGTTGCTATTGGACTACGAGTGGGGCAGCAGGCGACCGTTGAGGATTTACTTTATGCGACGTTGCTCCCGTCGGCAGGCGATGCGGCACAAGCCTTGGCTATTTCGACTAGCGGTTCAAATGCGAAGTTTGCAACCAAAATGAACGAGAAAGCCACTGAGCTTGGTATGAAGAATACACATTTTAGTAATCCAATTGGAATGAATGAGAATAATTATTCGACGGCCGAAGATATCGCGATATTGCTCGAAGCAGCTCTTAAAAACGAAACTTTTACCAAGATTTTTCAGACTTATGAACATAAATTACCGTCAGTCGGCCTAACGGCAGTCAAGACATTTAAAAAACACGCCTCTTTCATTGGAGGCAAGACTGGCTACACTCAACTCGCCGGTCGCTGTTTGGCTAGCAACGCCAATATTAACGGCGTCAACTATATCATGGTCACTCTTGGTGCGTATCCAGATTCTACTAATCACCTTAAAGATGCCGACAAGATTTACAACTATGTTAAAGAAACCTATATCGAACAAGTAATCCTAAAAACAGGCGATTTAATCAAGACTGTAAATGTTACTGATAGTGAACAGAAAACGCTCGATCTCAAAGCAGAGCAGGGCGCGAAAGCGATTTTGCGCAAAGACATTTCGCGCGACCAACTTAAATATGTCTATAGTGGCACGGATACTATCACGCCTGAAGTTAAAGTTGGCTCAAAATTAGGAACTTTTTCAATTTATAATGGCGACGAAAAGTTATACGAAACCGATGTTTATTTGCGTGACGAAATTGAATTTTATGACTACCCGCTCATTATAGCTAGTTATATCGGCGGCGGAATTCTTGTTGCCGGTGTAATATTGGCAATTTTGTTAATAATCAAATCGGTCCGCAGATAAAAAAGAAGTGCCTTTAAGCACCTCAATCAAATACATTGTGGTCGGGGCGACCTGACTCGAACAGGCGACCTCGCAGTCCCGAACCGCGCGCGCTACCAACTGCGCCACGCCCCGACTAAGCAATATTATATCTCTATTCTCTCTCTAATTTCAAGATTTGATACGTGTCGCTCTTGTCGTTGAATCGCTGATTTGTAATTTCTGTTACGCGCCAGCCTTCGCGCGGAAACTCTAACTGATTTTCGTAGGGATTTTCTGGAGCCGTACCGACATACCAGAAGCCGTCATGTTTTTCTAGCCACGCATCAAGATTATCGATGCGACCAAAATAGCTTTGTTTTAGCGGCACAGTTGAGCCATATTTATAATCCGTCTGTTCGTCTAAGAACAATATCGGATGCTCTTCGGATGTATAAGCAGATAAGTCATAATACAGCCATTGGGAGCTACTGATAATCGGCAAATTGTGACCGTTATCGAGGTCGATAATTAGATTATATAAATCTTTACTTGCCGATTTGGTGTCGTTATAGACATTGTAATTGCCTTTTGCGTAGACGTTCGCGATACCAATAATCGAACTTCCGCCCACGATTAGTATGAAGCATGCACCAATTAAACCGGGCCTTTGTATAAAATGCATCTTCTTGCGTTTATTTAGCGCCAATTCGTTGGTTAACATTGAAATACCAACACCAGCGACCATCGGAATTGCCATCATGGCATACATGATATAGCGCGGAATAAACATTGGGCTGAGCGGTGGCAGTGAGAGTGCGACTAAAGACGCTAGCGGTACAAGTGCCATCGAAAGAAGCATGACCATTTGCTTATGATAGCGTACCGCTACAAAGAGAATTGCCGATACTGTTACGGTCGCTAAAACCAAAATCCAGTTTTGCACTTCATAGGCCATCGTATAATATAAATCTTCCGAAAAATAATCTGCCATCGTTACGACGCTCACAGAGCTAATCCAAAAACCGTTTTGTTGTACGTTTTGAATTTGTGCAAACATGCTTGGCATCCACGGTAAATAAAGTAGGATTGCCAATAAATATGGCATCCAAAGTTTCTTTTTCCAAAAACTTTTTCCGTATGTCACGAATAAGTAAACAAGATGCGCACACCAAGCAAAGAATGCGAAGTAATGTGTCCACATTCCTAGTGCTACCAAAATCGCATAAATAATCCACCACTTTTTTTGTTTATTATCGATCGCCAATTGCAGGAAATATGTCGCTGCAAACACAATCGCGGCAACCATCGTATACATGCGCATTTCTTGGCCGTATCGAATAAAAACTGGAGAAATACTCAATAAAAATCCCGCAATCATTGCGGCTTTCAGGCCGTATTTATATTTCAGCCACAAGAATGCAAATAAAATTGCTAAAGCACCGAAAACAACCGACAACATTCGCATTGCAAAATCTACATGCCCGAACAAATGCGCCCAAGCTTTTAGCGTAAAATAATAAAGCGGTGGATGAACATCGGCCGCCGTAAATTCCCAAATACTCTTCAAATCAAAACGCGTCAAATAAGCGCTGAATGATTCGTCGAACCAAATCGATTGGCGAATATTCACAAAACAAAGAATCATATATAGCATGCCCAAGAGGGCTGGCGTCAAGATTATAAAAACGCGTTTGCGCTTCAACAAGAAGTCTTTCATGTTCCAATTCTACCACAATTATGATATAATTACGCGTAGCCGGGGTTTGGCGCAGTTGGTAGCGCGCGCGCTTTGGGAGCGCGAGGTCAGCAGTTCGAGCCTGCTAACCCCGACCATTTTAGTTCAGAAGGCCGCATGGCCTATTTTTGTTATAATCAAAATATGAATGATAGCCTTCTTACTATAGGGGAAGAGGTAAAGCTCAATAATGGCAAAACCTACTTCTGCCTGAATGCCATAGAGCATGAATCGCGCTACTATGTATTATTAGTCACAAAACAAGAGCCACTAGAAATGTGTTTTGCTGAACAAGCTCAGGGTTCTCTTCGTATTGTCGGAAGTAAAGAAGAAAAGCAGTATCTGAAAGGTCTTTTTGAACAGAATGCCGCCTCTCGTAATGGAGGTAATGATGTTTAGAAAAATAAAAGAGCGGCTCGTGGGTACTCCTAACGCGAACGAAGAACATCAGACCGATTTCTCCGAATTAGAGGGTCAAGATATCGAAACGGCTGACGATAAAAACCTAGAAGCTTTGCTGGATAATTATCTAGAAACCGATTCAGAAGACGTTGAAGCTGAAATAGTCGAACGAAGCCCCGAATCGACACCGTTCCGTCTCGTCGGCGAACGTGACGAAGAAAATCACGATGACACTAAAGCGCATTTCCTTTTTCCAGGCTTCATGTCGGGCCCGAATGAGACTTTTACGCCGGTCTTGAAAGTATTCGGTGGCAAGGAGGATGTTTATGCGCCCGACCGGACGGGTGATTTTTCGGCCGAGCATGCCGTAAATGGCATCATAGATATTATCGAACAAAATCCAAATTACCAAAAAATCGAGATTTTTGCAGTTTCGGTTGGGGCTGGAATTGCAAAAGTTCTCGAAGAAGATCCGCGCATTCGCGCCATTAATGAATCTGGCCGCGAGATAGTATTAACATATTATGACCCCTTCGACATAGATGATTTTGCGCTAGGAGTAAATGCGGACAAAGATTCGGCCAAGGCAAAGATGCAACGTTTAGGCGTTAAAATTGCGGCAAGTATTCTGCCACGAATTGGCAAGGTGTTAGATTCGGTAGTTATCAAAAAAGGTGGCTCTATTGGCGAAGATAGCAGCGTAGGTTTCTTACTTGGGCAATTTGCTGCTCTTCGCAATACGCATGTCATTAACCCTCGGACTGGCAAATTTTATTATCAGGATCATATTATGGGCACCATTGAAGCTGGCACACGCGGAGTAAACAATGAAGGGGAAGAGGACGCTGAGCATTTCGATGTATTTATGGACAAAAATCAGCGTAACGAAAAATTTGGCAAAGCCGGCATTGGGGTCTTTTTGCATGCTGGTGGGCATGGCGCTACGGAAGACAATTATCCAGACGTTCAGACTAACCCGCCACGCAAGAACCCAACCGATGCGTACAGGGAATTAATAGAGAAAAATAACTGGTAATTGAATAATCCCCGGCGCTTAACCGGGGATTACGTGTGTCCACCACGTGAAGTGAACGAGGTGGCATATCAGGAAGAAAATAACCTCAACAATGTAGACCAAGTGCCACAGCCAGACTGACCCAGACGCGATATCTTTTGAGCGCTTTACGCGTTCGTTTTCCTCAAGCGTTACGAGATCGTTGACCTCTTCGACGGCCGAGTTCATCGTTTCGAAGGCGAATAGCATCAAAATCGTAAAAGCCATGATGATATATTCCAACGCAATAAAGCCAGTGAAGACGCCGAACAAGATTCCCGCAATTATTTCAACCGGAATTAAACGCTGAACGGTCGAAGACTCACGAAACATAATTGCAAGGCCTCGGTTTGAATCGGATATATTCCTCCAGATATTAACGAACAAGTTTTTCTTATCAGGTTTCTGATACGGCAAAACAAATCACCCCCAATCTGAGTTTTAAAACCATTACTATTATAGCATAAAAATAGAAAAAATCAATTAGAGCCATTATTGGTCGTACGTCTTATTCTTTGTTATAATTAATAGATGATAAGCGCAAGTGTGGTTGCGCAATAATTTAGGAGTTTTAATGCCAGAATACAAAAAGAACGTCAGCGGAAGACGCCCTCAGAAAAAACCAAATAAATTCTTAAACACCGTCCGAACCTTCGTGTTTTGGATGATAGTCATTATTCTCGGTATGGCTATCATTACGTCGCTCAATCCAAGCGCCACTGGCAATAGCGAAGAGCGTTCACTTTCCGAAGTTCTATCTTATGCTAAGGATTCAAAACTTGAAAAAATTGTCGTTAAGGGTAACGAACTTACTGTCACATCCAAAGACGATTCCGGATTACCAAAGACTATCATTTCTCGTAAGGATGGCTCTGGCACTCTACAAGAGCAGGGTTTCGAAGAAGCTATCAATGACGGCAAGGTTTCAATTGAAATTGTCGAAAATGTCGATACGATGGGCATTATTCTCGATATTGCGCTAATCGTTTTCCCAATCATTATTATAGTTGGATTCTTGGTCTACATGATGCGCCAAGCGCAAAATATGAATAACCAGTCAATGGGCTTTGGTAAAGCCAAAGCTCGTCTTTACGGCAACGAAAAGAAGAAAGTTACTTTTGAAGACGTTGCTGGAAACGAGTCCGCTAAGCAAGATCTTTCCGAAATTGTTGACTTTCTTAAAAATCCAAAGAAATACGAAAAACTAGGCGCCAAGATTCCGCGTGGCGTACTACTAGCTGGTGAACCTGGTACTGGTAAAACTCTCATGGCTCGCGCCGTTGCTGGCGAGGCTGGCGTACCATTCTTCTCGATTTCGGGTTCCGAATTTGCCGAAATGTTTGTCGGCGTCGGCGCTTCCCGCGTTCGTGATCTCTTTGGTAAAGCTAAAAAGAATGCCCCAAGTATCATTTTCATCGATGAGATTGACGCCGTTGCACACAAGCGCGATGCGCGTGGCGGTGCTGGTCGCGAGGACGAGCAGACGCTTAATCAGATTCTTGTCGAAATGGATGGTTTTGATAACGACACCGGCGTCATCGTAATGGCTGCTACTAACCGTGTCGATATGCTCGATAAAGCTTTACTACGTCCAGGTCGCTTTGATCGTCACGTAAATGTCACTTTGCCAGAACGCAAAGACCGCATTGAAATCCTAAAAGTTCACTTCAAAAACAAGCCAGTCGCAAAAGATGTCGACATTGACGCATTAGCTGCGAAAACCGCCGGTAGTTCTGGCGCAGATTTAGCAAACATCGCCAACGAGGCTGCCATTACTGCTGCGCGTGAGAATCATAATGAAATTACAAATGCAGACATTACTGAAGCTTTCGAACGTGTCGCGATTGGTCCAGAGCGCAAATCTAAAGTCATGAACGATCAAGAGCGTCGCATTACGGCCTATCATGAGGCTGGCCATGCGATTGTTGGCCATGTACTTCCAGATTCTGATCCGGTTCACAAAGTTACCATTATTCCACGTGGCCATACTGGTGGCGTGACTTGGTTCCTTCCGCCAGAAGACCGTAGTTATAAGAGTATATTTGAGCTTAAAGATGTCTTGGCACGCGCGATGGGTGGCCGCGTTGCAGAACGCATGATTCTCGGCAAAGATGGCATCACGACGGGCGCTAGTTCCGATCTCCAGCATATCGCTGAACTTGCCCGCGAAATGGTTTCTAAAGAGGGCATGGGCGCTAAATTGCGCGATCAGGTCTTCAATACCGACGAAGTAAACTTCTTCGGTGACCGTGCTAAGATTTATTCCGAAAAAACTTCCGAGATTATCGACGCTGAAATCGAATCCCTCAACAAGGAAGCTGGCATGCGCGCCGAAGCCGTTCTAAAAGCTAATCGCAAATTCCTCGACGAACTTGCCGCTGCTTTGCTCGAAAAAGAAACTCTTGAAGAGGCTGAGGTTGCCAAAATTCTTGAAGGTACCACGTTGCCAGAGGTTGCAAAATTACATAATTAAAAGGGAATATGAAAGAGCGTAAAAATCACTTTCGTTCAGTTGTATCGTTGGTAAATACGAAGTTATCAGTTAAAACTGCCGCTATCGTAATTGCTAGCTCAACCTTAATATCTGCCCTACTCGGCATCTTCCGCGACCGCTGGCTCAACTCAATGTATTATGATACCTATCCAGCCGGCCTTGATGCTTATACGGCCGCTTTTACGGTTCCAGATTTTCTTTTCTTTATCATCACTTCAGGCGCATTAGCGGTAACTTTTATTCCAGTTTTCAATCAACGTCTCGTATCGGGTAACAAGAAATCTGCTTGGGAACTAAGTGGCAGTGTTTTGAATTTTCTTGCGGTGCTTTGTCTGGTCGCATCAATTTTCATTATGCTTTTTGCTGATCCGCTCGTGCGCTATGTGGTTGCACCGGGTTTGAATGAATCTGCGATGGCGCTCGCAATTAATATGATGCGCGTTATAGCAATTAATCCATTTTTGTTTGCTATTGCTACCGTATTATCTAGTATGCAGCAAGCGGTTGGGCGCTTTGTTTTCTACGCAATCGCCCCTGCCCTTTACAATGTCGGTATTATTATCGGTATCTTAGTTTTCACGAACGGCATTAATGTCTTCGGTATTCAATTATTTGAAGGCGGTATTATGGGCGTAGCGCTTGGTGTCGTCTTGGGTGCCATTTTACAGCTCGCGACGAGTATTATTGGCTTAGTCGGCCTTGGTTTTGAGTATGAATTCAAGATCCATTGGAAGAATCAAGGTTTCCGTTCGATTCTAAAAGTTTTGCCGTTACGTTCTGTTGATCAAGGTATTGATTATGTTACGAGCATCATGAATACCAACCTCGCTTCACGCATGGGTGAGCAGTCGATTCGCGCTTTTCAGCAAGCATCGTCTCTTCATTCTATGCCGATTAATTTAATTGGTGTCGCAATCTCGACCGCTTTCTTCCCTAAGCTAAGCGAGGAAGCTGGCCGTGGCGAAGAGGAGACCTACCGCAATACGCTCCGTTCTGCGTATCGTACGATTATTTGGATTTCGCTCCCAGTTGCTATCGTTGCTTTCTTCATTCGTGGCTACGTCGTGAACTTCATTAAAAACGGTGGTGATCCAAAAATCGCTAGCGTTCTTGCGGCCTTTGTTATCGCAATTTTCTGTCAATCACTTTATCATATCGTGGCGCGTGGTTATTATGCTAAACAGAACACGCGCACTCCACTCATTATTTCCGTTGTTGCCTTCATTGTGCAGGTGATATTTGCAGTTGGTTTTAGCATCCTTAATCTTGGCCCAGAAGGCTTAGCTTATGCCACGTCTATAAGTGCCATTTTCGAAGTTGGCGTTTTGGCTGTTTTGCAGAATCGTGACATGGGCCGCAAGTTGTTTGATTTTAAATTCTGGGTCGCAATGGGCAAAATTACCCTTGCATCCGTTTTAACCGGTATAGTTGCATATATTATGACAAAAATTATGCCACTCCGTGCTGTCGATAATTCCTTCTTGGCGACCTTCCCGAAGTTCTTGGCTATTACATTAATTACAGGAGCCTTCTATCTATTCATTTGCTCGGTACTACTTATTGAATAAGTTAAACCAGTTATCCAAAAAATAAACGACGCCCTATTTAAGAACATTAAACGTCAATAAAAAATATCTCGTCATTACGACGAGATATTTCTTGTAGAAGTCAAACTATTTTTTCTTTTCGTCAGTCTTTTTCTCGACTTTTTCTTTTACTTCTTTTACCTTTTTCTCGACATCTTTTTTAACGTCGTCAGTCTTCTTTTCTACGTCTTTCTTAGCTTCTTCGATTTTCTTTTCGATATCGCCACCTTTTTTAAAGCGGTCAAAGAATTTGCCAGCGCCTTTTTTACCATCCTTGATAGCTTTATCGCTCGCATTCTTGATATCTTTGCGGGTTTCTTCGCCGCTCTTTGGTGCCATCATAATGCCAGCAATTGCGCCAGCAACCGCACCGAGCGCAGCGCCTAAGAAAAACTTTCCGCCTTTTCCTTTAGATTCACTCATTTTTTATTCCTCCTCGTCGTCTTTCTCGACTTTTGCTCTCTTTGCCGCCTTTTTCTTTCTGGCGCCCTCACCAGTATACCCCTCGACAAAGGTCTTAACTAAACCACCCACGGTTGTCATATCGCGAACATTGCCAGCGATGTCGTCGGCCTTCTCTGCGATATCTTGACCTTGAATCATAATCTTCTTGGCTTCTTTCGTGACGCCAATTAGCTTTACGAGCAAGATAATAAACAATAATAGAAATAGAAAGAGCATTCCTGAAAGAATAAATACTAATATCCAAGCAGGCGTTTCCATGGCTTATGCCTCCATTTTATTAAATTCTTCGTAAGCCTGGTAATAGTTCTTTGGATCACCCGTCGTGAGCCATTTACCCTTACTTTTAACGACGAAGACGTCGCCAGACTTAGCAAGTTTTGTAATTGCGTCGACGGTCCAGAGCTCATCATCAAGACCGGTGTTTTTTGGAATCAAGTGCGCGAAGACTTCCGGAGTTAGCAAGTAACGACCGTAAGAAGTCAAATCGGACGGAGAATCTTCAGGCTTGGCCGGTTTTTCGACGATGTGGCTCAAGGTTCGTTTCTTCTCGTCTTTCATGGCAATCATGCCATACTTGTTCCAAACTTCCTTTGGCATTTGCTGAGCGGTAATAATAGCTTTTGCTTCTGGATGCTTCTTATAAGCATCGATCAGAGTCTTTACGTCGCCCTTTCCGAAAATCAAATCATCACTATACATAGCAATGAAGGCTTCGTCGTCATTGAGGTATGGCCTAGCTGAAGCAATTGGCGAACCATTTCCATATGGCAACTCAGGATCTTGCTCAATAATCGTGATGTTAGCGAGCGATAGAACTTCGCGGACCGATTCAAAACGGTCTAGCTTGCCCTGCGATTCGAGCTGAGCGTAAATTTTTTCGCATGGATTATTGAAGTAATCTTCGTAAATAGGTTTACCTTCGTGGGTGGCTACGATAATGATATCTTTAATGCCTCCCGCGACACATTCTTCCACCACATATTGCATAATTGGTTTTGCGCCAAGCGGAATCATTGCCTTCGGAATAGTCTTGGTAATTGGCAAGAAACGGCTTGCAAATCCGGCGTCAGTAATGACGGCTTTGGTTGGGGTTTTGTAGGACATTTTGTCTTTTTTCTCCTTTTCTTTACGACAATTTCTTCTTAATTAGCTCATTCACAGTAGCTGGGTTGGCTTTGCCTTGGGATTTTTTCATCACCTGCCCAACTAAGAATCCGATCGCCTTCATTTCGCCATTGCGGACATCTTCAGCCGCTTTAGCACATTCTGGCGCAGTCAAAACTTCATCAATAATTGCCCCCAATGCATCCTCGTCATTTTCCTGCAAAAGGTTCATCTCTTTTGCTAGTTGATGCGGTGTCTTCTGAGTATTTTTCTTATCATACATTTCCATCAAAACGGCCTTCGCGCCAGTTGATGAAAGCTCTTTTTTCTCTACCATGCCGGAAAGTTCAACGAGTTCAGGTGCGGTTGCGAGGCTAAAATCCTTATCGAGGTTTTCTTCGGCTAGTAGAATGCCAGAGAACCAGTGCGCAATGCGCGGAGCCAGTTGAATGCCTCCTTTATCGCAAGCCTCATCTAGGCGCTTTGCAAGGATAGGGTAATTTAGAATCGCCTCCAACTCACTCGGGTCGAGGTTTAATACGCCGAACTTGGAACGATATTCGCCCGGCATCTTTGGCATACTCGCCTCAATCTTATCGACGTAACTCTGCTCGAGCACAATCGGCGGCACGTCTGGCTCTGGCATGTAACGATAATCCTGAGCATCTTCCTTGCTACGCTGGGAAGTGGTTTTGCCAGTAGTATCATTCCAGCCACGCGTCTCCTGGACGACTTTTTCGCCTTTCTCCAAAAGAGCAATCTGACGTTTAGCCTCATATTCGACTACTCGCTCAACACTACGGAAAGAGTTGAGGTTCTTCGTTTCCGTGCGCGTACCAAGTTTATCGGTCTTTGAAACTGATACATTTACATCGAAACGCATATTGCCTTGGTATAAATCACCATTTGTCACGCCAGCGTACATCATTAAACGATGTAATTCTTCGCAATATAATCTTACTTGCGCCGCAGAACTCATACCCGGCAAATCCGTCACGATTTCCAAAAGCGGTGTTCCGGCGCGATTTAGATCAACCAAAGAATAACCGTCGAAATGCGTTAATTTACCCGCGTCTTCTTCAAGATGCGCGTGTTCAATCTTTACGTCGGAACCATCAGGTAAATGAATCACGCCTGCCCCGATAATTGGCTGATACATCTGTGAAATCTGGTAGCCCTTTGGTAAGTCAGGGTAATAATAATGCTTGCGGTCGAAACGACTGACGAGATTAATTTTACAATTCATCGCTAAGCCGGCACGCACACATTTTTCAACCGCCGCCTTGTTTAGCACCGGCAACATGCCCGGCAATGCATAGTCGATTGGACTCATGCAGGCATTCGGTTCTTTATCTACGGCATCATTATCTACAGCACTAAATAATTTCGTTTTAGTGTTGAGCTGTACGTGGCATTCGACGCCAACTGTTATTTTATAATCACTTTTACTCATCTATATTGCTCCCAAATCTTTTAATGCCCGCTTGTAGGTCGCTAGAGCATGTTGCGCCTGGCGATACTCTGGATGAAAATCACTTTCATGCGCAATCTGATTGCGTAACTTGTGCGCATACCAAACTGCATTTAACTCGGAGAACTTTTCTTTGCCAACTTTCTTTAAGCGGTCGCCCATCGTGCGCCCCTGCACTCCCATTTCGCAAAGTGCCTTATCTAGCAACTTATCTCCTTGGATAATCGCCATTGCATAAGTAGCTTCATTACCTTGCTGGAGAGAGTTCTCAATTCTCAGGAAATCAACTTGATAATTTTCTTTATCGAAAGTGTAAGCGCGCTTCTTTGTAAGCGAAATCATTACAAGCAGCAAGACGCCAATCGCTACAATGGCAATTAAAAGCGTAAGAAGTGAACCGTCCATTAGGCCACTTCCTCCACGCTCTTAGCGATATTTAATAGTACCTGATCGCTCTTACGTGGCCCAATTAATTGAATACCGATTGGTAAGCCATCTTGAGATTTTCCGGCTGGCGCCGCTAATGCTGGCAAACCGGCCATGCTTGGCGGCACGCTCATTACGTCTTCCATATACATCTGAAGCGGGTCATCAGTCTTTTCGCCAAACTTAAATGCTGGTGCTGGTGCTACAGCGCAGAGTAATGCGTCATACTTTTCGAATGCTTCATTATAAGCATTAATCAAAAGCGTGCGAGCCTTTTGCGCTTTCAAATAGTAGGCATCAAAGAAACCAGAACTCAAAACGAAATTGCCAATCATAATACGACGTTTATTTTCCGGCATGAAACCTTCGTCGCGCGTCATGCTATAGACGCTATCAAGGTCTTTTGCTTCCGTAGAGCGATGCCCATAACGAATACCATCATAACGACTCAAGTTTGAGGCTACTTCTGCTGGCTGTACGATATAATAAATCGCCAAACCGTATTTCATAATTGGCATTTCGACATCTTCGACTTCGAAACCAGCCTTTTTCATTTTGTCGGCATAATCGCGCACGGTCTTGATAACTTCTGGGTTTACGCCATCACCTAAGAAATCCTTAATAACGCCAATTTTCTTTTTCTTTGGCTTCGCATCCTCAAGCTCGCGGTTCCAAAAATCATCTAAAGTCGTAGAATCTTTTGGATCCTTGCCGGCCATAATGCTCATTACTAAATCAACATCTTCAGCATTATTTGCGAAACAGCCCATCACATCGGTTGATGAAGCCATCGCAACTACGCCATAACGGCTGACGGTGCCATAAGTTGGCTTCATACCCCAGACGCCGTTATAGCTAGCCGGTTGACGAATCGAGCCACCCGTATCGGAACCGAGTGCAAATTGTACGATTCCTAGTGCAACCGCCGAAGCTGAGCCGCCAGACGAGCCGCCCGGAACATGATCAAAATTTACAGCATTGTGGGATGGTCCAAAGTAGGAGTTCTCCGTACTGGAGCCGTGTGCATAAGCATCAAGGTTGGCGCGTCCAATCATGATTGCGCCTTCGGCCTCAAGTTTCGCGACTGAGGTTGCCGTAATTGGCGAAGGGAAATTGTCGAGCATTTTGGCCGCCGCCGTCGTAACACCTTCAGGACTCAAATAGTTATCCTTCAAAGCGTATGGTACGCCAGCTAAACGACCGACCTTCTCGCCACGTGCAATCTTTTCGTCAATTTCGCGCGCTTTGTCGAGCGCACGTGCTTCGTTCATAGAAATGAAACAATGATAGTCCTCATATTCTTTTGCTTTGGCAAGCGCCGCGCGGACTAAATCAACGGCTTTAGTATTCTTGTCTGCAATAATCATAGTACTTTCGGCACCTTTATCTGATGATCTTCACTTTCGACCGTTAAATTAAGCAAATCTTCGCGATTCGCCTCAAACTCTTCAATTACGTCTTCGCGCCAAACGTTCTGCATATCGAAGCACTGATAAGTTGGCTCGACACCTTCGGTATCCAGCTCGTCGAGCTGCGAAATATAACCGACAATGTTGTCGAGATCTTTTTTCAGTGGCTCTATTTGTTCTTCGCTCAGCGAAATATTTGACAATTCTGCCAAATGTAAGACATCTTCTCTAGTAATAGCCATAGAGACATTATAACAGATAAGCAAATACTAATAAACTAGATATCAGACAAAGGCTCTATATCTGCGCCCAACTGGCGTAAACGGTTGGCGAAATCTTCGTAACCGCGTGCGATTGAATAGACATTGCGTAGAATTGATGTGCCTGGCGCGGCTAGCATCGCAAGCATGATAACTACGGCTGGGCGTAAAGCTGGCGGTGCCATCATTTCAGCTGGACGCCATTTGGTTGGCCCAGTTACAAAGATACGGTGCGCATCAAGTAGCTCAACTCTCGCGTTAAGATTATTTAACTCGGTTGAGTAAATCGCACGGTTTTCAAACACCCAGTCATGAATCAAGGAGCGCCCGTCGGCAGTGGCCGCAATTAAGGAGAAGAACGGCAAGCTGTCAATATTAAGGCCAGGGAAAGGCATTGGATGAATTTTATCCTTTGGCGCTTTCAGAGAAGATTTCTTGAACTTTATGTCTACTAAGCGCGTATGTCCATTCATGCTTCGATATTCTTCGCTAACCTGCATCTTCTGGCCCATATTGCGCAGGACTTCCATTTCGATTTCCAAAAATTCAATCGGGACACGCTTAACTTCAATCTCGGATTTTGTCGCGATGCCGGCCGCGATAAAACTCATCGCTTCAATCGGATCTTCGCCTGGCGCATATGATATTTCTTTATTAATATGCTCGACGCCGTGTACAACCAAGTTTGTGGTGCCGATGCCGTCAATGTGCACGCCTAGTGCTTTGAGGAAGTAGCAAACATCTTGCACCATATAATTCGGGCTGGCGCCAACAATTGTAGTTTTACCTGGATAAAGTGCAGCCGCCATTACGGCATTTTCGGTTACCGTATCGCCACGTTCGATTAAAACTATCTTCTTGTCTTCAATCTTAATATCGCGCACGGTTGCTTCGTAAAAACCCGGATTACTCTTTGCGTCGACATCTAGACCGAAGCTTTTCAGGGCATGAAGATGTGGCTCAACAGTGCGAGACCCTAACGAGCATCCGCCCGCATATGGAAGCTGGAATTTCTTGAAGCGGTGCAGGAGTGGCCCCATAAACATAATAATTGTGCGCGTGCGTCGCGCCGCCGCAATATCGAGATGTTCCAAATCCAATTTCTTTGGCGGAGTAATTTCCAAATCACGACGCTTGTTCACCCATTCGGTTTTGACGCCGATTGATTCAAGTACTTCGATAATTCGATATACTTCTTCAATATGCGCTAGGTGCTTTAAAGTGGTCTTTTGCTCATTTAAGAGGGAAGCGCAAAGCAAGCCTACGGCTGCATTTTTCGACGTATTGATAGTTACGGAGCCGCGCAGTTCCTTACCGCCATTAATTCGATAACTTTTTGAGGCGTTATCGTTGACGGTTACAATCGGCGTACTAAGGGCGCGACTAATCTTGCTAATTATCTCAAGAGAAGCATTTTGCTTGCCGTGCTCTATACGGTTTATAGCAGACTGGCTAGTACCGATTTTGTCGGCTAGTTCAGCCTGAGTCATATTTTGGCGAGTACGAGCAGTAGCGATGATTGCTCCTATCTCAACCATGTAATCAGCTTGCCTTTTCATACTTTCAGTATATCACAGGACGCATAATTGCAATATATATTATAGACTTTTTGTCCTGTGGAAAACTATGTGGAAAACCTCTGAAAGCCCAAAAATGTTGTAATTATTACAAAAAATAGCGTACCAACTAACAGATTAAACGCTATATATAGCGTTTTTAGCCCAAAAATTCTCCATCTGTTAACGTTGTATTATTTACAATTTCTATTGCAAAGCCCCACATATAGCGTTAACATTATCTCAACAAACACTAGATGTAGTGTTTCGGAATATAGGAATAACACAAAAATTTACTGATTTTCAGAACTACGGAGGTAAAAATGTTCAAGTCAATCAGAAAGCGTGACGGTAAGGTTGTCAGCTTCAAAGAAGAAAAAATCACGGAGGCTATCGCTAAAGCAGGTGCAGCGACAGGAGAATTCGGTCACGATCGTGCCGAAAATATTGCCGAAAAAGTTGTGCGTGTAGCACAGGAAGAAATCAAGAGTCGTATTCCGACCGTTGAACAGATTCAGGATATTGTTGAGAAGGTCCTCATGGAATCTGCATTCAAACGCACCGCCAAGGCTTATATCGAATATCGTGCCGAGCGCACTCGTGTTCGCGAAGCTAAAACAAAACTCATGCAGACTTACGATACCATTTCTCAGCTTGATGCCGAGGAAGACTCTGACGTTAAGCGCGGTAATGCTAACGTTGACGGCAACTCTGCCATGGGTAAAATGCTCCAGTTCGGCGCTGAAGGTTCCAAGGAATATGCCAAGATTTGCATTCTCAAGCCAGAATTTAGCTATGCTCACGACCATGGCGATATTCATATCCACGATTTGGACTTTCTTGCTACTGGCACACTAACTTGCTGCCAGACCGACGTCCTCAAGATGTTCGACAAAGGTTTTAATACTGGCCACGGCTTCCTCCGCACTCCGCAATCCATTGGTACTGCCGCCGCTCTCGCTGCCATTATCCTCCAGGCCAACCAGAACGAACAGCACGGTGGCCAATCAATTCCTTACTTCGATTATTGTCTTGCTCCATCCGTAAACAAAACTTTCCGCAAAGCACTGAAAGAAAACCTCGAAAAATACGAAGATTTCACCGGCAAGAAACTCAACATTACCATCAAAGACGATATTACTTTGGGCGATGATAAAAAACTCAAGAAAGCTAAAGTCCCAGAGAAAGTTATCGAAGAATCTCATAAAGATACCGAACACCAGACTTTGCAAGCTATGGAAGGTTTTGTTCATAACCTCAATACTATGCATAGCCGCGCTGGCGCCCAGGTGCCATTTACCTCCATTAACTTCGGCACCGACACTACGCCAGAAGGTCGTCTCGTTTCCAAGATGCTCCTAGAAGCAACCATGAATGGCCTCGGCCATCACGAAACGCCAATCTTCCCAATCTCCATTTTCAAGGTCAAGGAAGGTGTCAACTATAATCCTGGTGATCCAAACTATGATCTCTTTAAGCGTTCGATGGAAGTTTCCGCCAAGCGCCTCTTCCCGAATTTCACCTTTATTGATGCGCCATTTAATCTTCAATATTACAAACCAGGTGATCCTGATACCGAGATTGCAACCATGGGCTGTCGCACCCGCGTCTTTAGTTCCATCTTCAAAGAAACTGACGGTCATGTCTCTGGTCGTGGCAACTGTTCATTCACGACACTTAACCTTGTTCGCATTGGTATCAAGCACGGTATTTGCCTCGGCGAACGCAAAGAGCCAGATTGGGACGGCTTCTATAAAGAGCTCGACGAAAAGCTTAATCTCTGTGCCGAACAGCTACTTCAGCGTTTTGAATTCCAGGGCAATCAAAAGGTCAAGAATTTCCCATTCCTCATGGGTCAAGGCAACTGGGTCGGCAGCGAAAAGCTCGGTCCAAACGATAAGCTCCGCGACGTCATTAAGCACGGTACGCTCTCGATTGGCTTTATCGGCCTTGCCGA
>JAGCSL010000096.1 GCA_017964115.1 Candidatus Saccharimonadota bacterium | reverse complement strand
TGCTTTTCCGTCATAATGAAAGGTTAGGTTTTGTACTTCAAGCGGCGTTTTACCGGATTGTTTATTTGGGGTGATACGAAAATCAACTTTCTGATACTCTTGCTCGCGGATTTCGAGTTCTTCGAGTTTACGGTCGAGCATTTTTTCGCGTACATGCCCCTGACGGATTAACGCCGTATTACTACGTTTGGCATTGCGTGCGCGTTCAACAAACTCCTGAATTCGTTTGATTTCGCGTTCTTGCTCAGTAATGCGGCGATCTTGCTCAGCTTTTTCTTCGGCATATTGACGACGAAATGCGGTGTAATTGCCCTTGTATACCTTTGCTTTATGTGTAGTTTTGTTTAAGAACAGTGTCTTGTTCGTGATGGTGTCCAAAAAATCAACATCATGACTGATAACTAGCACCATACCTCTATAATTGCGCAGATAGCTTGCTACAAACGTTTTAGTTTCTACGTCCAAATGGTTGGTTGGTTCATCTAGCAGTAATAGACCAGCATTTTCAAAGAGCACACGCGCAAAAGCAACTTTTGATTTTTGCCCGCCAGATAACTGTTTCATTGGGGCGTCCATTAAGTCTTGTAGCCCCATTTTTTCTATTATCTTAAGTAGCTCATACTCCATGTTGGCAATATCAAACGAGTCGATTAAATCTTGTAGTTTAACGATACGATCCATGATTGCCTGACTATCTGGGTATTTGGCAAGTTTCTGGTATTCAAGATTAATTTGGTTTTGTAAATCGTCAACTGGACGCGCGGAGGCGATATATTCCCATACCGTGATTTCGTCGTGGGCTTTATCTATCTTTATTTCCTGCGGTAAATAACCGATGCGCAAACCCGGTAGTTCGATTTTGCCGTCGTCTAACTTTTCTTGGCCAAGAATAATCTTAAACAGTGTAGATTTACCAGCACCATTGACGCCAACCACGCCGACTTTATCGGTGTCCTCAAAATGAAAGCTACAATCATCGTAGATTTTTGTGGCGCCAAAAGCTAGTTTCAGATGTTCCGCTTTCATAATGTTATTTTATGGATATATATTATATAACAATTATGCTTTTCGCGCTAGTAGTGGCGTCTGGGGGCTATTTTTTCTTTTTGGATGAATGACGCTTCTTGCTGTGTTCTTTTGTGTCGGTAAACTTACGGATTTCGGTGTAGAAATATATATTGCCCAAGATAAACGCTACAACAAAAATACCTAGCAATATTGCAGACATTTCGTAGCTAACCATAGCCATAGCAATCATTGCCGAAGCAAATAACATGGCTGGTATGATATAGGCAAGAAAGAAAACCGTCTTGCCATAAAGTGTTTTATGAAATTCTTGGAAGGTTTTTCGTAAACCTTTCATATCCAAATCGTATACGCTCATGTTATAATTATAGCAATTATGATGACAATTGAAAAAAGAGTCTCCGAAGAGAGCTCTTTTGATGTGACTGATTTGGCTGGGGATGAGGGATTCGAACCCCCGAATGGTGGGACCAGAACCCACTGCCTTACCACTTGGCGAATCCCCATCGGTTCTTATTATCTTAGCATAGACTACGGCAGAATTCCAGTCCTAGGCAAAATACCGGTTTTATTGTATAATATCCGTGAGCGGTTACTCTGCTCGCACATTTTTGAGAGGAGGTGGCTTATGAGAAGGCTACCCGTCCAAGATGTCATGGATATGACTACGGTCGACCTAATTGACGGCCTACGTGCACGTGATTTTTCACTGTTAGAGAGTGCTGGATGCCACCGTCTCCGTCGCGAGATGCATATACCGGGTTTTCTTTGCCGTTTTACGGTCAACACGGCTTTTGCATTATCCGGCGGCAAACGTAAGACCCTACGCTCATATAACAAGGTCCGTCAGAAACTCAGCAAGTTACTCGACAAAGTCACTCCCGCCGAAATTAACGGCAACTTCCCTACGGATGCTGATCGTGCTTTAGTAATCGGCTTCAATCACCCGTCGCTAGGCGAGATTGGCCGCTTCGTTGGTGTCTGTATGCGTGACTACGGTCGTCGCAAGCACTTATTCCCGGTGAATTTACCGTGGTACGAAGCATTAATGCCAATTGTCGGCAGACTCGAAGAAATCGGTATCTACATTACTCCTATCATCACTCCTTCTGCGTACGAGAAGATTAAGGCCTACGCCTCTGACGAATGGCTCGAACAACTCGATGCAGTACGCACTGGTTTCAGTAACCACTACATGAAACTTTGCGTAAAATTCGCCGAAGAAGGTGGAGTGATCTGGGTAGCTCCGAGTGCTACACGTCGTCGCACTGTCTTTAATAGCGCCGATGAATGCAGCATGAAGGTTGCTTGTATGCCGCAGACTATGAGCCTACTCGCTACCGCGTTGGTCCGCGCTAAAGTTACTGAATGCGATTTTGTTCCTGTGGGAATTCAGCCGCCGAACGGTTTTAAGCCAGGGCTCAACTTGTTCAAGACTTATCGCCTTTCGGTTGGAGAGTCTATCCCCATGAGTGAAGCGTCTGATCTGTTGCGCGAAAGATTACCTTCAGGGCGTGGTCGTCGTCTTGATCATGAATTCCTATCGCGCATCGCTAAACAGGTCTCCGTACTCGGCTCCTCCGACATCATTTACCCCGCATCGTAAACCCGCATCGTTGATGCAAAACCCCGGCCCCTTTGTTGGCCGGGGATTTTTTGTTAGATTGACTAAACATAATGTTTGTGCTATAATATTTATAGATAATATCGTCTTTTGGCGAAATCGTTCTTTAGGAGGAGTAAGATGAAGAAACATATTCTTAGTGTTCTCGCCGTGGTATTCATCGTCCTCGGTGCAATTTGGATTATGCAATACGTTAACACGTCAAAATATGATCGCGCCCGCGAGCGCATCGCTCGGCTCAACGATGAGCCCGTTGCGTCTGCCGATTCTGTCGCGTTCAATTTGTTTGCCTTTAATACTGACCAGATTCATAGGGACCAGCTCATCTTTCCGCACACTTTAGAACCTGAGT
>JAGCSL010000095.1 GCA_017964115.1 Candidatus Saccharimonadota bacterium | reverse complement strand
GCAGCAGAACCGAGTTCTTTAGCCCAAACGGTTTGATAGCGTTTAATGTCGTCTTGATCGGCATCGCGATGGAGATATGGTGGAAGTGGGACGTTGCCGTAATCGGCGACGATTTTTGTTAAGTCGCGATTAGCCGTAACGGTTGCGGTACCGTTGCCGAGAATTTCTTTGATAGTGACGATATCATTGGTTTTGGTGTCGTCAGCGACGTTTTTGACAGTGAGCTGGTCGCCAGCATGGAGCTTGCCGCGATACATGACATGGTCAATTTCGCCATCATGCTTTTCGAGTACGACGAGTTCACGAGGGCGGCCATCGGGTAATTCGGTAAAGACGCGTGAACGCATGACGCGAGTGTCATTGAGGATGATGAGGTCGCCAGGCTGAAGAAAGTCGGTGAGATTAGCATATTTTGAATCGGTAATTTCGCCAGTCTGACGATTGAGAGCAAGTAGACGAGTAGTGCCGCGCACTTTTGGTGGGCGAATAGCGATGTTTTCTTCAGGCAAATTGTAATTATAATCAGAAACTAACATGTTTTGCTATTATATAATTTTTTTGTCTTTTTTGCAAAAAGAAGAGCCTTTGAGTTTTTTAAGCTTTTTTCAGCTTCGCCTCTTAAAATTGATATTATAAGGACATAGGAGATCAATATGAGAGTTCTATACGTAGAAGATGAAAAATTCTTGGCGGAAGCCGTAAAACATAATTTAGGTAAAGAAGAAATCGATTGCGATTTAGCTTTTGACGGTGAAGATGGACTGAACAAAGCCGTAGACGAGATTTATGATGTAGTGATTTTGGACGTAATGTTGCCGAAGTTGTCTGGGATTGATATCTTGCGTCGTATGCGCGAGAAGAAAATTGCGACGCCAGTAATCGTGCTTTCGGCATTATCGGAAGTTGAAGACAAAGTAAATGGATTGGATGCAGGCGCAGACGATTATCTTGCAAAGCCGTTTAAGACGGCGGAATTAGTGGCGCGTATTAAGGCATTATTACGTCGCCCAGCAAAGATTAAAGAAGAAAAAGTAAAATACTTGAATTTAGTTTATGATGTAAACGAAAAAAGTTTAAATGGTTTTTCATTAACAGCAAAAGAAGCTGGTATTATTCATGAATTACTAAAAACGCCTGGAAAGATTGTAAAGAAAGATTTCTTACTAAACAAGGTTTGGGGAGGGGAAGCGTTTGGCGAAGATAATTACATTGAAGTTTATGTTTCGCGTTTACGCAAATTATTAAAAAAGATTGGAACGCGGGCATCTATTAACTCAGTGCGTGGATTTGGATATAAGATAGTGGAAGCGTAATATGTTTAAGAAATTACGTAATAAGTTTATTTTAACAAATGTCATTTTTACGACTTTGATTTTGGCGATTTCGTTTGGTTCAATTTTTGCCGCAACGGCGATTTCGAATAAAGAACGTCCGCCGCGGATGCATGAGCATGAGCAAATGTCGAGCGAAATGCGTGAAGCGTTTGACGAAGAGATAAAACGAGATCGCGAACAAAGGTTGGAACGACTTGGAATTACGTTGTTGTTGGTGGCAATAGCGACGGAGTTGTTAGTGTTTATTGCGAGCTATTATTATGCCGAGAAGTCAATTAAGCCAGTAAAAGATGCATATGATAAGCAGCGGGAATTTATTGCGAATGCATCACATGAATTAAAAACGCCAATTGCGGCGGCGCGAGCGAATTTTGAGGCGCTCGGAACGACAGAGCAGCCGTGGACTAATAATGTGGATTCAGAGCTTGATCGAGCGGGGAAGTTAGTGAACGATTTGTTGGTGCTTGCAAGAACGGATGGTAGAACCGCAAGTCTAGAAAAGAAAAACGTCGATTTAGTAAAAGTCGTAAAGAAGCATGCGGAGTTGATGGAGGCGCGAATTGACGAAAAGAAACTAAGCATGAATTTGCCAGAAAAAATCGAAGCAAAAATTGTAAAGGCTGACTTTGAGCAGATATTGGATATTTTACTAGATAATGCGGTGAAATATTCAAAGAAGAAAATTGAGATTGAGTTAAACGGCAATTATTTACGTGTTACTAATGATGGCAAAACAATTCCGAAAGAGAAAATTGGCAAAATATTTGATCGTTTTTACCAGACAGATAAAACTGCAGAAGGATCTGGGCTTGGTTTAGCAATTGCAAAATCGGTTGCTGACCAGAACGGTTGGAAAATAAGCGCTGAATCTGACAAAAAAACTACAAGTTTTGTTTTAGAATTTTAAGCTTTCTTTTAAGCTTTGGCGCGATACTTAGATAAAGATAATAGAAAGGAAAGCGGGATGTTTAGAAACATGCTAAAGAGGAGTTTTCTGTCGATTAGACGAAAACTGGGGCGAACAATAATTTTGACGCTAATCTTCTTTATGATGGCAAATTTAGTGTTGGCGGCGATTACAATTAAGACGGCCGTGGCAGCGCAAATGGATTACGCGAAATCTACATTGGGAGGAACGGTGACGATCCAAGCCGATATGGATGCAATTCGTGAATCGCAGAAAGAAGAAATGGAGAAAGGCGCCAACCGTAAAGAAATGTTTAAGAATATGGTGCGTCCAGCAGTTACGGTTGAAACGGCAAATAAAATCGCTGAATATTCGGAATATGTAAAAGATTATTCTTATGAACTTTCAAGTTCGGCGAATTCGGCGGATCTTGAAGTAGTAGAAAGTGAGGATGATAATAGAATGCCAGGTGGCCCTGGCGACAGGATGCGTTCTGAATCTTCTAGCGAAAGTAAACTCGATAAAGATATTACGATTTCTGGCATAAGCGCTTATGCATATATTTCAGGTGTACAAAATGAGTCATTTAAGATTAAAGACGGTACGTACTTTGATGAGGACTCGACCGATAAAGCAATGATTTCTTATGAGTTTGCAGAATTAAACAGCCTAAAGGTTGGTGATAAATTCAAGATCAAAAATGTCTATACGGAAAAGACAGTAGAACTGGAAGTAATCGGTATTTATGATAATTCCGATGAACGCGCCAATGCGAATGCGATTTACATGAATACGGAAACGGCAGCAAAATTCTTAAGTTCAGATGACTATAACGATGGAAAATATAACGTAAGTAACGTTAACTATTACATGATTAATTCGGAAAAGGCGAACGAATTTGTCGAAAAGATAAATGCTGACTTTAAAGAATTAAGTGAAAACAAATTGAAAATTGCCGTTGATACGAGCGAATATGACGCGATGTCTGGTTCGATTGAGAGCGTAGGAAGTTTTGCGACGACAATCCTGATTATTGTGATTGTGGCAGCGATTATTATTATTACTTTGATTGTGACGATAAATGTAAAAGATCGTCGTTATGAAATGGGTGTCTTATTATCACTAGGTGCACACAAGAGAAATATTATCGGGCAGATTGCAACGGAACTCTTGGTGGTTGGTACTCTAGGATTTATATTGGCGTCACTATCTGGCACTTTCTTAGCAAAAGGCATGGGACAAAGTATTTTGGAATCGCAGATAGCTTCAAGCGCACAGCAGTCAGAACGAAATTTTGGTAGACCTGGTACGCAAATGGGCGGTTCAAATAATGGCTCCACGCTACCGGAAATGCCGAGTGATGATGCTAGCAATGGTCGAAATATGAAACAACGTTTAGCGGCGAATCGCACGCAGAATGTTGAGCTGGATATTAACGCGACGCCAATAGACTTCTTGCTCTTATTTGTGACGGGATATTTGGTAATTATATTGGCTTTAATATTGCCTTCAATCAATGTGCTGCGTTATCAGCCAAAAGAAATCTTAGCGGGGAAGGAGTAAAAAATGAATACTTTAAAAGTTGAAAATGTATCTTATAGCTACATGAACGCTTCGGGCGAGCAAAAAGTATTGAGAGATGTGAATGCGGAGTTTAAGGCGGGAAAGATGTATGCGATCGTGGGGGAAAGCGGCTCTGGTAAGACAACATTTCTGTCCTTAATATCGGCTTTAGATAAGCTACAGGAAGGTGATATTAAGTATAACGATAAAAGTTTACGCAAAATTGGAGGTTCGGCGTTTCGTTTAAAATATGTCAACATAGTTTTTCAATCGTATAACCTTATAAAATATATGACTGCGAAAGAAAATGTTGAAATAGCGATTGACTTCGACAACCGAAAAGTCGACGCTAACAAATATCTGAAACAAGTTGGCTTGTCGGAAGAGGAGGGGAATCGTCTGATTGGAAAATTATCTGGCGGACAGCAACAGCGTGTAGCAATTGCGCGGGCAATTGCGTCAAATTCGCCGATTATTGTTGCGGATGAGCCAACGGGCAATTTAGATGAAGATACGGAAGAAAAGATTATCGATTTGTTTAAAGATTTAGCACATAAAGAAAAGAAAATTGTTATTATTGTCACGCATAGCAAGCAAGTGGCAGGTCATGCGGATAAGATATTACGTTTAAGGAAGGGAAAATTGAGTTAAGGATAGAAAAAGGGCCGTCGATGAGAAAAACCGGCGGCCGCTTGGTTATATAGCACTTTTACCAAGCATAGAGAGATGCCCAACTTTGGTGTCGGGGTTGTACACGATGCGGAAGTCATAACTTGTGTCTGGCTCTAACGTGAAGACGACTCCCGAAGATGCTTTGAGGATGCGGGCGTATTGATTGTGATGACTAAATTCAACTGCGTAGCCATCCTTCAATTTGGCGATTCGTTTTGCAGGCTCATGAATACTATATCTAAAGATACGTCCTTTGAGAGACCAACGCAGATATGTCCGCATTAGGACTACGCTTTGATATTCGTAATCATTGCCTGTAATGCAAGTGGGGTGCTCGCCCCTGGCGGCAGCATTCGCATAGAAATCTTCTTCGACTTTCTTTGCCTCTGCAAGCGCGTTGATTGCTCGTTCCAGCTTTTGTTTGTTTGGGCCAGATAAAACTGGGACGAGAATGTCGTTTTCATTTAACTTCATGGAGAAAACCTCCTATTCTAAAGTGCGATAAAAGTGCTGTTATTATTTTAACATTTTTCTTGTGTTTGTCAAAATATAGTTGCGAAACTTTGGGCTAAAAATGCGCTAAAGAATAAACGTTGTAAAATTAACATAAACGCTAGATATAGCGCAAAAATGAGTGTTGACTACGCTATATATAGTGCTTATAATGATTTTTGTAATATAAAAACGAGGCAATTATGAAAAATATTATTTACTTCGAACCAAGCGATGCGACAAAATTTGATTTTGAACGTTTTGAGAAATCTTTAAATACTTATACGAAGGTTCCGGCCGACGAAATTAAGGCAGTACTAAAGCAATTAGATAATTTTGAGAACCTACATGTAAGTAGGCTCGTGGAAGCTGGTACGGCTTTAATAGAGAAGAATAGCGATGCGGCAACTGCGAAAAAATACTTTGAGGATCATGAACAATATTTCGGTAGCAAGTTTGAGCGCTTGCGCAGAATTACTGGATATCTAGTAGGCACACTCGAACGCTGGAATGATGGTAAAAAGGCAGAGGAAAAAGCGCGCGTAAAGCACTCTGTAAATTCTTCAATTAATGACGATGAGCGCGCAACAAGGCTCGAAAAACAAGCCTTGGCACACAACGTTGCTTACGCGAGTGCGATTGTTAGTTAAGCCCTAAAGCTTTTTCGATATTCTTAATATCTTGTTGATCTTTAGGTCGATTGGCGCGACGCTTGAAGGCAAGAATGCTTTCAAGCGTTTCGCATTTGTAGCCATCGACTATGTCGTACTCAAATTTATCAAAATCGTCCATCATCTGGCAGTTCTCGAACGGAGTATGAAAACCTTTATCGTCAATTGGGGAATTATAGAGGTCGATTTTTTTGGCAAGTTTTTTGGTGGCGCAGAGATCTAAATCGGCGGTAGTATCGCGGAGGCCGTGCATGAGGAGTGAGCCGCCGGAAAGAATAATAAATTCCGATTTTGGTAGATTTAGTTTCTTGAGCGCGGCGATATACGCGAGCTTGTTCATGGATTTATTTTGAGCCCATTTTGGCGGTTTCATATCGAAAAGGATTTCTGGGGTGTGCATGTTAACTGTATCAGTATCGATGCCGTAATAACATTGATAGGTAGTATCGACGGATCCGAATTTGGCTTCTTGCTTTGAAAAGCCAAGTTTTTTGGCGGTGTCCCAGACGGATTTTTCGGATGGTCCTTCAATTTCCATGAAGGTCGGAATCCATGGCCAAGTATCAATACAGATTTCCACTTTGCCGAGTTTCCAGATTTCGCGCTTGGTTTCTTGACGAGCTTTAACTTTGAGGCCGCAGCCACGCAGAAAGAGAATAGCATCATCGTAGTCGTTTACTTCGATGTTGACCTCTTTAGTGCCAAGGATGGAATGATCGTCGCTGACATTTTTATATGTCATGACGATTTTATCGCCCTCATCGCGGACGCGAGCAAAGGAGTGTTCGCCAGTATAGAATACTGTACGACGCATCAGTACTTCTGGCTTAACAAGCTCAGCATCGAGTTTCTTGAGTTTGGCGCGGATTTCATCTTTGTTGATATCTAGGAATTGGGCCTCTATTTCATTCTTCATATCTGTATTATACAGCGAGTTTAAGATATGTGGCGGAAATAGCAAAAGGCCGCCCGTGTGAGGGGCGGCCTGAGATTATTACCCAAGTGGATGCCATCTATGGAAGGTCTGATAGTATAACTGCTTAATGTTACCGTCGCTCATTTTGCTGATGTTTTCGAGTTGCCGTTGAACGACTATGAGTGCTTGATCGACATTGGTCTGTGCCTGATTGACGTGGGACTCATCGAAATGCGTGCCGTCTCTGAGACTAGTAATGGCAGCTTCGGCAAAATCGTCGAATTCCTGGACGCAAGTCTTTTTGTAGGACTCGGTGCAATGTTCCATCAACTCACTGCGCATTTTGGCGAATTCATCTTGCTGGGTAAGATCGTCTTTCTTTCTAAAGAACATAAAAAACACCCCCCTTCTTATTTTTACGGTTCGTATATTATAACATAAATACCGATTACTCTCCAGTTTATTGTATAATGTAGGTTATGAGTTTACAGATAGGAATTGTTGGGTTGGCAAATGTAGGGAAAAGTACGCTTTTTAATGCATTAACTAATGCGGGGGCACTAGCGGCAAATTATCCGTTTGCGACGATTGAGCCAAATACTGGAATTGTAGGTGTACCAGATGAACGATTGGCGGTGTTGGCGAAAATGTATGATTCAGATAAAGTTGTGCCAGCAACGGTAGAATTTGTCGACATTGCGGGTTTAATTGCGGGCGCTTCGAAAGGGGAGGGGCTTGGCAATAAGTTTTTGGCAAATATTCGTGAATGCAAGGTGATTTGTCATGTAGTGCGGGCATTTGAAGACGCAAATGTAACGCATGTAGCAGGCAATCCAGATCCAAAGCGTGATATCGAGACGGTAGAGACGGAGTTAGCTTTGGCTGATATTGAAACGCTAGAGAAGGCATTGCCGAAGATACAAAAAGAGGCGCGTGGCGGCGATAAAGATGCAGCGAAACGCGCAGAACAGGCGACGAAGGCTCTTGAGGAATTGAAATCCGGCAAAACTCATATTGATATCGTAGATGGTCTTGATTTATTGTCGGCGAAGCCGGTTTTTTATATGTTCAACATGGATGAGAATGAAGTTACCGACGAGGGGAAGAAGAAAGAGCTTGCCGATTTAGTGGCGCCACAAAAGTGCGTATTCGTGAATGCGAAGCTTGAATCCGAAATGGCAGATATGACGTCAGAAGAAAAGAAGGAATTTTTGGATAGTTATGGCATTAAAGAAGATGGCTTGAGCCAATTGGTGCATGTAGCTTACGACACGCTAGGCCTACAGAGTTACCTAACGGCTGGAAAGAAGGAGACGCGCGCTTGGACGATTAAGCAAGGCGCAACAGCGCCAGAGGCGGCTGGAGTAATCCATACAGATTTTCAAAGAGGATTCATTGCGGCGACCATCTGTTCATATGATGACTTGGTGCGTTTAGGTTCAGAAAAAGCAGTGCGCGAGGCGGGGTTGATGCGCACGGAGGGCAAAGACTACGTGATGCGCGACGGGGATGTGGTAGAATTCAAATTTAACGTCTAAAATTGAATTTTATAGCAGAAAAACATTTGCGTTTTAGAAGTTGCTTATGCTAAACTAGTTGTATGAGTCTAGGTTACGGTGTGGGCGACTTCTTCGCACTCGATATTGGTACAGATGCACTCAGGATGGTGCAACTCTCCGGCAACTCGCACGGGTGGGTTTTGCAGAAATTCGCATATGTGCCGGTGAGTCGCTCGATTCTACAAGATAGTAGCGATGCGGGTAAGCGTCGCTTAGGTGAAACAATTCAGAATGCTGCTGAGCAGGCTGGCATCAAGACGAAAAATATCGCGCTTGGTATGCCTTCTAGCAAGACATTTACGACGATTATCGAGGTACCTACCCAAGATAATAAGTCGATGGAAAAGATTATTAAATATCATGCTGATCAGTATATTCCGATGCCGATTGACGATGCGAAGGTCGACTTCGTGATTTTGGGGCCTAGCCCAAATGATCCACAGATTACGGAAGTGCTATTATCTTCAACATCAATTGCATATGCTGAAGAGAGAATGGAAAGTGTCGAAGCTTACGGATTTAACCTAGTCGCGCAAGAACCGGATCCGATTGCGATGTCACGCGCATTAACGCCACCTAATACAACTGGGGCATTATTGATTATCGATTATGGCGAAGATAACACCGATTTATCAATGGTCTATGGCGCTCCACGTCTTGTTCGTATGCTTCCAGGCGGTTTATCAGTGTTAGTACGTACGGTGGCAAATTCCCTGAATGTAAAAGAGACGAATGCACGTCAGTTTATCTTGAAGTTTGGTTTGGCGCAAGACAAGTTGGATGGCCAAGTGTTTAAGGCGCTCGATCAAACATTGGAGAACTTTGCGTCAGAGTTGACTAAATCGATTCGCTTCTTCCAGACGAAGTATCCGAACGTAAATGTTGATGGTGTGGTCTTGTCTGGTTTTGCGGGCATTATTCCATTTATGGCCGAATATATTGAAGCGAAGACTGGCTTTAAGACAATTCAAGGTAACCCATGGCAAATGGTGCGTGTAACTCCGCAACAGCAACAAGCTTTGTCGCAAGTGGCTGCAGAGTTCGCCGTAGCGATTGGGTTAGCGGAAAGGTCGAATAAGAGGTAATTATGTACGAAATTAGCTTAGTACCAGATGTAAAATCAGAGTTGCTCCAAAAACAGAAATTGCGCAACTTAATTATCTTTGTTTGTATTATTGTGGCCGGTGCGTGTGTCGGCGTGATTTTGATTCTGTTGAGCATTACGGGTGGCCAAGCCTTGACGATTGGTGCTCAAGAGAAAGAGATTGGCTGTCGTGCTAACGGTGTAAATCCGAATAATAAGAATGATAGTTGTTCTGATTATGGTGTTCCAGTCATGAATTTCAAGAATGTGAATGAACTTTTGACAATCCAGGATCAGATGAAGAATATTGGTGCCCTAAATGCGAATAAGATTAAATTCTCACGTATTTTTGGCTTGTTGGATGTAATCTTGCCTGATGGCAGCGCAAATGGAGATAAGGTGCAAATTAACCAGTTGTCGGCAAACGTGAGCCAAAACGTGCTTTCGTTCGATGCGATAGGTGAAGCTGGTAATAACATTGGTTTCCATGCGCTAGAGACCTTTAAGAAAGGTGCACTAAAGACGTATTTTGATTACGGGAAATATATGCGATCGGATGGCGAGGGTGGTTACGTTGAGATTCCATCTTTCTGTATTAGTGAATACACAGAAAAAGGCTATACTTACGCAAAGTATTTCAAGGGTAATCCTGGTTGTGAAGCTCCGATGGTAGAAAAAACTGAAGAAGCAAGTGATGAACAGGGCGAACAAACTGAGTCGACCAGCGAGTCTAGTGAAGGTTCGACTACCGAAACTACGGAAGAATCTACCGAAACAAAGACGGAAGAGGTAAAGAAAGAAGTCATCATTATTCGTCGTACTTATGACAGCTCAGAAGATAGAGAAGAATATAAGAACGGAAATGACAGAAAAGCCAAAGATAAAAAGGACGATAAGGAAGATAAAAACGAAGATGGTGCCGAGGAAGATAAGAAGTGGGGCTATTACTTCGAGAGTGAATGTTTGAAGTATAAAGAAGATACTGGTGAATTTAATGAGGAAGCCACGCTAGAAGCATGTCCGCTATTGGTAGAGAACGGTTTGAACATCGGTAGCTCTAGCTATGGCCGTGGTGCGGAAGATCAAATGGTTTTGTCCTTCTCGGCAAGCATTACGCTTGATCCAAGAGTTTTCAAGAACTCGAGCTCGCATATGCAAATTATTGGACCAAGCCGCCAGAACGTAACAGATAGCTATGTCCAGATTCGGGATATGTTTACACCGAAAGCTAAAGAAATCTTAAATGATGGGGGAGATAAGTAAAAATGGCAACAAAAAAATCAAGTAGTAGTAACAACGGTAAAGGTGTAGCTTTATTAAAAAGAGCGAAGATTGATAGCGCTCAAAAGAATATGTTGGTAGCCGTTTGTATCGCTTCGATTATTTTGGGTGTGACTATTGTGGGCGTAATCTATCTTGTAAAGAAAATTCAATTCAACGCCTTGAAGATGACAGAGAATGGTGCGGTTATAGATGATTACAAAACGACTCAGAATAATCTTAATGCGCTCTCCGCTGCGGTTTCAGGTCTCGCTTCTGATGAGAGGTTGGAAGTGGTAGCCAATGAGCGCTCGAACACGAAGTGCGATCCGACGGTTCTAAAGAATATGCAGTCAGAAGACGGGCTTTATGATCTTGATAATATTGAGATTGTACGTACTTGCTCGGCTTTAAGGGTAATTGCAGATACTTTACCTTCGCAGAGAAACCAAGAAGCAGCTAACTCAAGCTTAAACTGGTTGATTATCCATAATGATAAGCATATTAAGCTTCAAGGCTTATCGGGATCGGAGAGTGTTGAGGGCGCTGCTATGACGGATGAGGCGGGAAATCCACTAAACCTTGGTAGGGTTGGGATTAGCGTAAGCATTAAAGACAAGCCTACAACCGTCAATAAGGCAATTACGGCCATTGAAAGCTCGATTAGAAATTTCGATATCGCGAGTGTGTCAATCTCTTGGTCTGATTACGATCGCGGTAAGACTGACTCTTCAGATATTGAGTTTGGCGCCGTGTATGCAAGTTACTATTCTGGTAAAGTTGGCATCACAACTGGTGAAAAAGTAATTTGTGCCGATGAAAAAAGCGAAAAATGCTCAAAGGCGAAAGGAAGTAGTGTTGGACTATGAAAAACTCTGATATAGCTTTAGTAGTGTTATTGGCGGCAGTTTCGATTGCTATTTCCTACTGGCTTGGTAATTTGATTTTGGGCGATCCAAGTAATGATGTTTATAAGATTACCTACGTGAATCCAGTTTCCTCAGAGATAAAGAGTCCTGATACGGATACCTTTAATCCTTCTGGCTTAAATCCAACGGTTGAGGTGATTATCGGTAAATGTAAGGAAGATGAGACTTACGACCAAAACGCCAGGAAGTGTGTGCCAAAAAATCAAAACGACAATGATAATGGCAAAGATGGGGGCGGCGAGGAGAATCCAGAGAACCCGGAGAACCCAGAAAATCCAGAGCCGGAAAACCCAGAGCCAGATAATCCGGAGGAATAATGCTTCTCAATAAGGAGATGCAGGACAAAATCGTTAGCCTTTTGGTGGAAAATGGCTTGGTTGATGCTGGTTTAGTAAAAAAGACTTATAATGAGGTCGCTAAATCTGGTCAGCCGGTATTAGCGGTTTTGCGCAGTAAAAATATTGCTACAGATGACTGTATTCAGCATGCTACGGCCGTTGTTTTGAATGTGCCTTATATTGATTTGCGCAAAATTAAGTTCGATAAAGACAAACTATTAAAGATTCCTCAGGAAGTTGCGCAACGTTCGAAGGTGGTACCTCTCGACGAGCAAAATGGCCAATTGGTTGTGGCAGTATTGGATAACTCTAATATTCAGAGGATGGATTATTTGTCGACATTGGTAAAAATGCCAATTCGTACAATGATGACTTCTGAAGCTGGTGTTGAAAATGCCTTGATGCAGTACATGGCCGACCTTAAAGATGTTAACAAGGTCGCAAAACAGGAAGAGGCTAATAAGAATGCATCCGATGCGGCAAATGTTCAAACCATTACACAGGATTCGCCAATATCAAAGGCTTTGAGTTCAATCTTGGATTACGCGGCAAAATCAAAGGCGTCGGATATTCATATTGAGCCACTTGAAAAGTCTTTAATTATTAGGATGCGCATTGATGGAGTTTTGCGCCAAACGATGGAATTGCCGAAGTCGATTGAGGCGGCATTAGTTTCGCGTATTAAGATTATGGCGCGCCTTAAGATTGATGAGCATCGTATTCCGCAAGATGGTCAGTTTGCGGTGGTAGTAAATGATAATACGATTGACCTTCGTATTGCGACTTCGCCAGTAGTTTGGGGCGAGCAGGTAGTTATTCGTCTTTTGGATAAATCTGGAACTTCGATGGAAGTCGAGAAGATGGGTATGACTGGTCGTGCGCTTGAGGACGTGCTTGAGGGTATTAGCCGTCCGAACGGTATGATTTTGACTTCTGGGCCAACTGGTTCTGGTAAGTCTACGACGTTATATGCTTTGATTAAGAAAATCAAGAACGAAACGATTAATATCGTGACACTTGAGGATCCGGTTGAGTATAAGATGGATGGCGTAAACCAGATTCAGATCAATGTTGATGCAGGGTTAACCTTTGCATCGGGCTTGCGTTCGATTTTGCGTCAAGACCCTGACGTAGTGATGGTAGGTGAGATTCGCGATGGTGAAACGGCGAACTTGGCGGTGCAAGCAGCTTTGACGGGCCACTTGGTATTCTCGACGCTACACACCAACTCGGCGGCTGGTATTATGCCTCGTCTTTTGGATATGGGTATCGAGCCGTTCTTGATTGCTTCGACTTTAAACACGGTGATTGGTCAGCGCTTAGTACGTCGTGTGGCGGAACGTCGCGAGACGTACAAGTCGACCGATATGGAAACGAAGATGATCAAAGATATTGTTGGGCCATTATTGCCGAAAAATGCTGCCGAAGTGCCTGAGGTAAGCGAAATGCGTGGCTATGGCAACTTGCCGCCACTAGATTCCAAGGAGTTCACTTTAGTGAAGGGAATTGCAACAGAAGAGACTCCAGGTGGTTATAAAGGGCGTGCAGGTCTTTACGAGACGATTTCAGTTGATGATGATATTCAGAAGTTGATTGTGGCACATGCAACATCCGGTGATATTATGAAAGTCGCAAAGATGAAGGGCGCAATTACGATGCGTCAGGATGGTATGCTAAAGGCGCTAACGGGTATCACGACTGTTGAGGAAGTGAACCGCGTAGCAAGCGACTTGGCGTAGGGAATAAAAATATACCCCTTTGGGGTATTTTTTATGCTTTGGTGCGAGTTGAGAGAGTCGAACTCTCATGTTGAGTTTGGAAAACTCACATAATAACCGTTATATGAAACTCGCAAGTGCTATATGACTATTATACTACATGGGGTGGGTAAGAGGGTTCGAACCTCCGACCTTCGGTGCCACAAACCGACGCTCTAACCAGCTGAGCTATACCCACCATGTAAAAATAGACACGCCAAAGTGTTTTGACGTGTCTAGATTATATCAGATTTTAGCTTAGTTCGCAAAGACGATGAGGTAGGCGAGATAGCCAAGTCCGGCGCCAGCAGCAATCACGAGTAATACTACCAACGACCAGAGCCAGCCAGAATGAGATTTTGGTGCTTCGGTGACAGTGTGTTTCTTGTGCTTTGAGACGGGTGCTTTGGACGGATTCTTCTGGCTATAAACATTCTTTGTACTGCGAACAGCGGTAGTGCTAGTCTCTGGGATATTGGTGCCGAGTGGGCGCTTTTCGACTTTAGTGTCAGATAGGAATGGGGAACGCACGCCGAGAGAATAGCTGTTGGCATCTGGAGCTTCGGCCGCTTTTTTGGCGGTCTTTGGTTTCGGTTGCTCTTTTGGCGCAGTGGCGGCGACACGCTGTTGCTTTTGTTGGATCTTAGCGGCGACGCTTTGGCGCGGTGCGCTTGGTGCAGTAACTGGTGTCGGAATATCTTCGACAACCTCTGGCGCTTTGCGCATGGTGGCGACACGAGATGTCGGTCTGATGGCGGAGCGCTTAGGAATATTGGCGGTAGTTGGGTTTTCTTGAACAATTTTGCGCGTCATTGGGCGAGTAATAACTGGACGAGTAGGTTTTTGGACAGGTTTGACTGTAACTGGGCGAGTCATGGTTGCGCCACGTGGGGCAAAATCCATGAAACGACCACGATTTTGTGGACGAGCGGCTGGACGACGCACAACAGTTTTAGCGGTTGAAGTAGCACGGCTCGGCTGAGTCTGCATAGCTTCGTTGACTGCTTTATCTAGTTCTGCGTAATCGATATTATCACTCATTTTTTATCCCCTTAGCTGTTTCTACGATAGCACAGAATGCATCTCCTATCAAACTAGCACCCCCGATAAGCAGGCCATCGATGCCTTTAATAGATAGGTAGCCGCCGGCAGTGTCGGAATTGACCGAGCCGCCATAGAGGACTGGAATGATTTCGCCGGCTTCTTTGCCATAAAGTTTAGAAATATGTTTACGAATAAGTTCTTGAGCTTCGGCAATGTCGGCTGGTTTGGCTGGATGGGCATTTTTATTGCTAGAAATGGCCCAGACTGGCTCATATGCAATGATAATCTTTGTAATGTCTTCTTTGCTGACTTCGTGTAGGCCATTGGCGAGCTGACTATAAATGGCAGCTGCGGTTTCGCCATCTTTGCGTTCCATGGCAGTTTCGCCGATGCAGAGAATAGGGGTGAGATTGTTACGAAGCGCAGCGGCAACTTTTTGAGCGATATCTTCTTCGGATTCATTGAAGATATAGCGGCGTTCGGAATGACCGACGATGGCATAATCGACAAAGCCACGCAATTGTGAAACGGACGTTTCGCCAGTAAAGGCACCATAATCGCGCCAGTAAAAATTTTGAGCAGCGAGTTTGAATTGACGGCGATTAATCTGGAGAGATAGCGGTTGAAGGGAAACAGTAGAAGGGGCCAGAATAACTTGGACATTGCGGGATGGCGTAATACGCTTGCTGAGCCGATTCAAATAAAGACTGGATTCACCAGGGGTGAAATTCATTTTCCAGTTAGCAATAATATAAGTTTTTCTGGGACTAGTCATACACTTATTTTAACATAAGCGTAAAAAAGTAAAAACTAGACTTTGTAATCTGGCATGCCGTAGGAAATCCAGCCAAAGAGGAAAAGTAGTTCATTGATGATGAACGGGAAGATCAGAATTGAGGCGGCAAGTGGGAGGCTAAAGATGAGCATAATCAGTAATGTGGACCAGACGATAAGAGTAAGTCCGAGCTCAATCATATGAATGGGGGAATTGGTACGTTTAGAAATATTAGCGATAATTTTGCGGATAGTTGCGTTATATTTTTTAGCTAGATATGCGAGCGCAATGATGGCTGCAAGGGTAATGACACCAGTAATGAACCAAGACACGACCTGATTTTGTATTAGGCCGGTCGAGAAAGAATGCGAAATTCCAGAGGAAACAGAAGTTTCAGCAGTAGTTCCGACGGTAGTGCTTTTTGTGGATATTTTTTCGGACATAAATGGGTTAATAATTAATAAGACGCCGACGCCGATGCAGAGCACAAAGCCCGCAAAAAGGCTGAGCCTGCCAGCTAAACGGCAGAAGCGACCAAAGTAATTCGTATTCTTCATATAGTTTTATTTTAGCATGAGCTATTTAATAAGGCCAAGGATGCCGCGCAGAGCATAAGCGGTATCTTCATGGCTGCGGACGGTGATGGTATCGATGCCCATTTGAACAACTGGATAATCATTGCCGCCAGGTTGAGTCATGTCGCCAAAGTAAAGAATGTCGGACTTTTTGACCTTGAGCTCTTCCATCATATGCGTCATACCGAAGACTTTATTCATACCTGGGGTAATGGCGTTGATTGAAGTTGTGCCACCAATCTCGTAATCAAATTCTGGAGCGAGTTCTTTGCAGCGCTTGACGATGGCTTCGCGTTTCTTGTGATCTGGATCCCAGGCGTATTTAGCTTCAGTACCGGCTTTTTGGCCAAGAGCAGAGAAAGTAACCTGGCTGAGGCGGTTTTCGATGATTTCGTCGCCTTCTTGAAGCTTATCGGCTTCCCAATAGCCGAGTTCTTCGGCGGCAGTTTGAATGGCTTTGGTGATTTTCTTAACTTGTTCGTCGGTGAGAGGATAATTATAGACTTGAGTCCAATCTTTCTTCTTGGCATCGTAGCGGTAATATTGGGTACCTTGAGCGACGAAGAGGTGGAGATGTTCGAGCTGCTTCGGCGTCGCATTCTCGAGACGATCGACGATTTGGATTAGGAATTGATCGAATTTTTGGCCAGAGATTGGGCAAATTTCAAAGTGGTCGAGACATTCAGTAAGAAGTTCGGCAATATCGTCTGGGATGGGGGTCTTGGCAATATTTAAGGTTTGGTCAACGTCAAATGCTAGAACTTTCTTCATATGTACTCCTTTATGTATGTACATTTATTTTAGCATGAAAAAGGCCCCCTTTCTCATCCCGAATGAGGGAAGATAGGGGGACCTAGATCAGACGCTATAACGGTTGTCGACCGTCATCCCCGAAGGGATGAAAAACGATATTCACTTGTTGACGCTGGGCGCACGATCACTTCTTCAGTGCAGCGAAGGCCTTGTTGAAGAGGTCTCTGCCGAGAGCAAAGTTCTGCTCCTGAGTGCGTCCCTTCGGCTTACCGTCGTCGCCCTTCGGCTTACCGTCGTCGCCCTTGGGGCCCTTGGTGCCGTCGTCGTCGGAATGATCGTCGTCATCGGAGTGGTCATCATCGCTGCCGGGAGTGACGAAAACGGTCTCCTTGACCCAGTCGGAAATCATCTGGACAATATTGTCCGCTTCCTTCTGAGCGACGTCGGGATCCTTGAGAACGGACTTCTGGGCCGGCTGGATGATGAGTCCGCCGAACGGCAGACGCGTGCAGGCAGCCGTTTTGTAGCTGCTCTTATAGCTGGCGGACGGAAGCTCGTTCAGAACCCATTCTCTGACGAGGCCGATCAGGCTGTCATGCTGAGCGTCGGTGCACTTGGCGACCGGAGCCACAATGGCGATGCGCTGGTCGTTGTCGCGTTTCGCGAACACCAGCATTCCGTCATTGTATTCGGTTTCGATCAGGTGATCGAGAGTTTCGCCGTCGGGGACGAAGATCTCCTTCACGATGCCGGTGGGATAGACTGCGAATGCCTGCTTAACAGTAGTGTAGGTGAGTGCCATATGCTTATCCTCCTTATGGTCTAGACTCTCTGCCTTGGTTTACAGTTTTTTTGGTTTTAGGCAGAGGTGCCGACTTGCCACCTTTAGTCGGTTATTAAACGCGCCAAAATGAGGTGCGCTTGATACCCGACTAAAAGGGAAGTAGAGGATAATAGATATCGTTTTTTATGCGTCTATTAACATACTTACGCTACTTAGGCAGCGTATGGGGTAATTGTAGCATACTTTGTCTAAAAAGTCAATAGTGAATTAATAATTATGTTTATTTTGCAAGAAAATAGCCCCGTAGGCTCCTGGAAAGGGGCGAAACGGGGCTGAGTAGAGGGTATATGTTTAGTGGGAACGAACCGGAGAAGGTTTGAAGTGTCGCGGGCCTTTGGGCGGCAACGATCTGTGGCGATCCGGCCATACCGTCAAGCTGCCATCATAAGTCGGATCATCGGGAAGATAGCTGTAAGGATTCGGTTCCGGATTATCGACGCGATTCAGTGTATATTCGGCTTTGTAGAGCTGGTTTGCGGTGCAGTTGTCTACATGGCCGTGCAGCCGCACGTGTCGGAAGGCGGAAACGATAGTCTGACGATCGTCCTTCGGGTAGTCGTGACTCTTGGCGGTCTCGACTATCTCGAAAATTACTGTACCGAGCGGCAGAGCGCTACGAGGTACATCGACAATATCATTACACAACGCAACGAAGGCATCGATATCAGTTGCGCGACCCGTGGTCGGGTTGATCGCGAGAGCCTTTTTGAAATCGGCGACTTCTGTGAAGAATTCGGCCTGTCGGCGGTCACGATCTTCGACGGCAGCTTTGCCTGTCAGCGATGTGATTTTGACAGTTTTGCGAATGTGTTCGAGTTCGCGTTCAAGAAGCGTTTGGTAATATGTACTCATACGTTATCCCTCCTGGAAAGGTGCATGGGTTGAGCTTTGGGCGCAAAAAACCTACAAAGCAAGTGACATGCTATTTTTATACCATACTTTATAGATGAAGTCAATACTACTAACCCTTAACGGACGAGGGCGAACTTGTTTTTACCTTTTTTGATAAGGCTGATTTGGTCGATGGTTTGGTCTTCGGTGGCTTTTACGCCGTTAACAGAGATAGCATTGCTAGAAATAAGCTTGCGGGCTTCGCCTTTACTGCTGGCGAGACCAGTTTCAGCAAGAATATCGACGAGCTTGTTGCCGGTTTTGGCAGTGGGGAAGCTCTTGGCGAGTAAATCGAGATCGGAATCGTCTAAATCAGTGATTTTGCCGTCGCCAAAGAGGAAAGTAGTGATTTTTTCAGCCTGTTTGGCAGCTTCTTCGCCGTGAACAACCTTAGTAACTTCCTGAGCGAGGCGTTTTTGGCCAGTGCGTGCAGCTGGGTTCTTGGCGTGCTCAGCCATGATTTGCTCAAGTTCTTCTGGCATGATAAGCGTAAAGTATTTGAAGTAATCTTCGATGGCTTCATCGGATTGGTTAAGCCAGAATTGGTAGAAGTCGAAAATACTAGTCTTTTCAGCATCAAGCCAGACGGCGTTGCCTTCGGACTTACCGAATTTACGGCCGGTGACTTTGTCGATAATAAGTGGGCAGGCGTAGCAGTTGGCTTCCGCGTTTTCGAGGCGCTTAATGAGGTGAATACCACTGGTACAGTTGCCGAATTGGTCGGCGCCGCAGAGCTGAAGGTCAACATTATAAGTGCGGAATAGGTGTAAGAAATCGTAGCCCTGAATGAGGGTGTAGCTGAACTCGGCATAAGAGATGCCGGAGCCGCCTTCGCCAATGCGTTTTTGAACGAATTGACGGTCGAGAAGCTGAGTCATGCTGAAGGCTTTGCCGATTTCGCGGAGAAATGGCAAGAAGTGGATATCTTTGAACCAGTCGTTATTGTCGACGAGCTGAGTACCTTCGGGAGAGTGGGTGACCTTAATAATTTGCTT
>JAGCSL010000094.1 GCA_017964115.1 Candidatus Saccharimonadota bacterium | reverse complement strand
TGTTTGGTTCTGCCCAATATGTAAATATGTTGCCGCTATCGGTACCCGTCCCTAAATATCCATTACCTTTAGTATAAAGGCGGTTAACAAAGTTGCTATCAATGTCGTCAGTGATCCAGTTCTTTAGGTTAGCGTATTGGACGCCAGTAGATGGCTTTACGTAGCCATAATTCGATGGAGATCCGCCGCTCCAGGTGTAATTAGAACCTGGATATGCGACACTTGAGTTTGGTTTCGATTCTGATGTTTTATCTCCAGCCTCAAAGTGTTTACTGACGCGGCTACGGTATTTTTCGATCGGCTCGTCTTTGGTGACACCTTTTTCGCCGATACTGCTTGAGCTGGCGGCCTTACAGTTGTGATTAGAATATGTTTGCGATGAAAACACGCAGATGTTGCCGCCATGCGTTGCTTCGTCTCTAGCTACATTCGTAGCAGTAACACTACGCGATTGATTGGTCGTTACGCCATTATTACGAGTTTGATATCCAAGTGTTGCCCCAGAGGCGGTACCACGACCACCAGTTAGCTCAACGCGTCCGAATACGCCGTATTCAGACCAAGATCCAAATAGATAATTTGTAGAACTACCGCTAAAGCGTTTGCTGTATTTCGACGTAACGAAACCTCTATTGCCGCCCGAATAAGTATTTGAGGACTCTACACTGAAAGTAGGGAGTTTTGCGATAGTATAACAAGCGGTGCGTTCGGCCGTATTTGACGCTCCAGCGCCATCTTCTTTCAGGGCAATATCGTCATCTCCAGCACCAGTTACGCTGTTTTGCATCCATTTATTATGGCTATCGCTTGGATATACTGACATATGCGCACAAACCTTGTCGCCGACCGATAAGAAGGAGTCGTCTATATGGACGCTGAATGTGTGATATTTGTAGCCGCCATTTTCCACGCTTTCAGTACGATTAACTGTACCGCTAAAGTCACCCGTGTTATTTAAGCGGAGATTCTTATTCGACTTCATAACATGCGTGGCTCCTTTGACGCCATTGATAATGAAGTAATATTCTACGCTGATAGCGGTCTTTTTTGTAATAGTCGCATAGGTGTTATTTGACTCGCTATCGCCGAAGCTAAGGTTTTTGCGCGGTGTCGTGTAGACGTCCGCATTGAAAGTATAGGTAGAGCCTAGGTATGCAACATGAGATTCAGTCGTGCTTGATAATGCTGGTTGTAGATTGTAGTTATATGGAATTTTCGCAAGCGCATTAGCTGTGAACTTTTTATTTTTTTCATAGGTACTATTTGCGACGCTTTTATTTACGTTGAGGTAGTTCCAAGTTAGGCTGTGCTTGATAATATGACCCACGTCGCTACTAACTCCGGTCTTTGAATAAGCGTGACAACCGACTTTTGTAGTTTGATCAGATGATTTGCCTGCGACTTGGTAGTGATTTGTCTGGAAACTGCTCGAGTTAAGACTCTCGCATGAATATGTCGACGAGTTATAGCTGTTTTCGTTGTAAGTATCGGTGTTTGCATCTGATGGCGATAATAGCTCTAACTCTACATTATCACCGGTCGGAAAATCGCTACCGCTGCTTGTGCTATTCCAAGTTCGAATATTGTTATAGGTGAGCGGATTATCATTAGTCTTGACTGGCGCCTTTTCTCCGAATAGGTACGCCTTGCTACTATTAACGGTGCCGGCAGCATTTTCGAGCGTTCCTTTGTTGGTATAGATAGTTTTATAAGTCTCTTTGTCGAGAGTTGGCGTATTATTCACGGCATATTGTCCGCCAGCACATGATTCTTCAACGAAGCGAATCGAGTCGCCAGGACGTGCCCATATCTCGGCTTCTTGCGTATAATGATTCGCTTCTGTGAATCTGGATGGTTCAGATTTGCTATATACGTAACTAGCGCTGGAGCCTGGATATGAATGGTTAACCACGCCGACGCGGCCCAGATTTTGGCCAGTATGGACGCCGTAGTTATAATCTGCGTTTAGGCCACAAGCTTTCGGCGCACGCCAGACTTTAACGCAGCTATACTTCGTATCCTCTACGCCTCCTCCTGTGGCGCTGGCATTTACTTCGGATTTATATTTTAATACGCCGCAAATGATGCGTGTCTCGCCATATTTAAGCTTCGATTCATACTTGTAGTTATCTGAAGTTTTGACGATTTCGTCTTTCTCGCCATTTTTGAGGGCTTTAGTATTTTTGGTGCCAGTATTTGGCTTACCGGTTCCTGGAACTTCGTCGCCATCCTTGCTGCCCAATTTTTGAACAATACGATATGGCGTAGTAGCAGTGTCGCCAGCATCATCGGTGCCGCGGCTAATTTCACTTGTGAATCTGATCGTAAATGATCCATCATCTGTCACAACTTCATTCCCTTCTTCTAGCGAATTAGGGTTTTTATAGTTGCCAGTTTTATCGTGTATGACCTTAGCTTCAACTTTGCCGCTAAACTTCGCTTTCGGGCGATGCAGCTGGACGCAGACGCGTCCACCGACGTTCGGAGTGACTAGTTCGCAGTATTCATCAACATAAGGCGCAAGCGAATCGTCAATATTTGATAGCTGATAGTTTAGTTCTTGCCAAATTACCTTCTTTTGTCCTGGCGTTAGCGACACCGTAAAAGGATTACCGCTAGTGCTATCGTCATATACAACTTTATCCGAATTTTTCGCCGAAGTATAACTCTTATGACTTGTAGCGGAGCCTTTCTTTGGGCCGCTATCTGGGCCCGCGTTAACGAAATATTCTTCATTATCATTCGTTGGGCCTTGATTGTTGCGGTGGATATAATGCCTGAAGGCTAGGGTTTTGCTACTCCCATTGACTGTTAATTCTTTGTTGTTATTTAATTTGTTTGCTTTCTTAATACTAGTATCATAAATTTCAGAGTATCCGGTATACATAGTGCCAGTAGTGGCCGCAAATGCCGTACCGCAACCACTTCCGGTCCAAACGTAATGAAAATCATGCGGGTCGATAGCTAAAACGAATCTTGTAGTATAATCTGTCGTGTTATAATCCGAAGTGCTATTTATTTTGTCATGATAGACGTATACCCAGTCTGGCGTTTTGGACGTATTTACCCAGTGACCTAATTGAGTATTTTGTGACATATATAGTGTCACATCGCGTTCGTTGCTAGTTGGACTACGCTTTACACCATAGCCACTCTTCAAGACTACGTGTTCTGCCCAAGTATAATTATTCTTGTCGTATTTATGGTAGCTGTTGCCGCTAACCTTATCGATAATATCAACATCGCTGAAGCCCCAAACCATTGAGTTTCCAGTGCTGATTTGGGTATTCGTACCCGCTTTATATAGCTTAATATGAATATTGTATGACGTGCCATGAATGAAGCTGTTATATCTGTAGGCGAATGAGCTAAAGTGTAGGCCGCCGCTCTTGGGGCCACTTAGTAGCGGCACGTATTTATACTCACCGGTCCATTTACCAGTGCGAATCTTCATGTCATTTATAATGACACGTACATCGTAATATTGACCATCAAGACCACGAGCGGCTTTCGGATATTTTAGAGTAATACCCATGTTGGTCAAATTATATGTAGTCCATTTGCTTTTGAAGGCATTTTTACGGCGAAACGCAAGAAGCACGCCCTTGTTACTGTCGTCCCAGTCAGAATAGTATAACTTCGTTCCGTCACTTAGCTTCGCGCCATTTTCTTTGAAGACTAGAAAATCGTCACTAGTGTTGCCTGTAATTTCATAGTCGCCATTTTTATAGGCGTCCCAGAGACTAATTTTGTCGGCATTAAGAATAATGTTTGTACCACTAATCATTGTCCACGTACCGCTGTCTGGCTGGGTTTTCTTAATCGTTACGGTAGCAGAGGCGTTGCTTCCGTGAGCGAACATGGTAAACGAAATAGCGCATAGAATACATAGAGTTATTAATATCCTCGATTTATTTAATAATAGCTGTTTGATTTTTTTCATAGCGCCTCTCTATTATTTACCTTTATTTAAATTTGACAATATATGATTATTAATTAATTCTTCTAGAGATACGTATTCGATAGTATCTTCTCCGTCAAAGTAATAATACATGTCCTCTGACTTAATTATCTGTATTTCTCCATTATCCGTAACTTGTTTATAGACGAAGTTATTCGCATACTTGATGCCGTTTTTAGTCACTGTAGTAAATGTAATTCTTTCCGTAGTGCCATTTATATATATTTCGCCAGATTTTTGATAATTATCGATTAATGCATCTTTACTAATTTCACTTATAGTTTTCTTGAGATCCTTTAGTGCTATCTCTGTACCGGTAATTTTTTCAAAGATTTTAATCATGTCGGTTTTGTTTTCGGCTACTATCTTTTCGGTGGCAATTTTCTCATCTGACTCTATTTTGCCTTTAATGTTTGGGATAACCAAAAATATTATGACTAGAATTAATAGTATTGCGAATATCGCAATTAGTATAATCTTGCGGCGAGCCCAGATTTTGTTAATCAGTTGTTTCTCTTTATTGGTGCGGGCTTCAATTGCGGCTTTACGCTCAACGTTCTTACGCTCGTTCTCGGCCCTTTTAATCTTACGGTTCTTTTCTGCTTCAATTTCTTGTAATTTTCTGGCAGTTGCATTTTCCTGCTTCTTTTTGGCGCGCTCCAGCTCACGTACGGCTTTCTTGTCTACATTAACAAATAAGTCTTTCTTTTCTTTGTCGGCAATGGTTTTTGAATGAAATTTAATATCTTCTTCGGCAAAAGGTATACCGTCCGTCGTAGGCTCTTTGGGTTTGTCATTATTTGAGTCGTCAGAATGATGCTCCTCGTCTTGATGAGGAACAATATTTGGAGATTCAGAAAAATCGATCCCACCTTCCGTTCTCTTGTCGGAGTCCTCCATATAAGTTCAATTATAGCATAAGCGTGTATAAAAATGCATGACTATTCGCGAGTTTCGTGTTAATTAGGTAAGCATGTTTAACAAAAAATCTCCCCAGATGGAGAGATTTTTTGCTTTAGAAGCGATATTAACGCTTGGAGAACTGTTCGCGTTTGCGAGCACTGCGGAGACCGTAGTGTTTGCGTTCTTTTTCGCGTGGGTCACGTTTCATGAGACCGGCTTTCTTGAGCACTGGGCGGAATTCTGGGAATTCAGTAACAAGTGCACGTGAGATAGCTAGCTTAATTGCGTCAACTTGACCTGCAATGCCACCACCTTTGGCAAGGACAGTAACGTCGTATTCTTTTTGCTTCTGAGTCATTGCAAGCGGATCGGTAACTTCGGCCATCAAAGTCTTGTTGCCACTAAGGAATTCCAAAGCTGGCTTACCGTTGATGGTGATATCACCTTTACCCTTGTAGAGACGAGCGGTGGCAGTAGCAGCTTTGCGGCTACCGTAACCGTGAATGTATTTTGCGTTCTTAGCTGGCATTACTTAATCTCCTTTGGCTGTTGTGCCGTGTGAGCATGCTCTGCGCCTGGAAAGACGCGGAGGCGAGCTAAGCGATCGGCTTGAAGTTTGTTCTTTGGAAGCATACCCTTGACTGCTTGCTCAATGGCAAGAGCTGGATCCTTCTCAATGATTTCAGCAAGAGTTAGATCCTTGAGGCCGCCCGGAAAACCAGAGTGGCTGTAGTAATGCTTATCTGTCAACTTATCGCCGGTAACTTTGAGGTTTTTAGCGTTGGTTACAACGACATAATCACCGTTATCAATATGTGGCGTATAAGTTACTTTAGATTTGCCCATCAATTTGTCAGCGATAACGACAGCGAGCTTGCCGAGTGGCAAAGTGCCAGCGTCGATAGTCCACCATTCGCGACTAATTTCGGAGGTTTTTTGGCTATAAGTCTTCATAACTACTTATCCTCCTTTTTGGCGGCAGGCTTTTTCTCGGCTTTTTCAGCTTTTGGAGCCTTTTCCGCTTTTTCCTTGATTTCGTCCACGAAAGCGATGGTAGCCATTTCAGAATTGTCACCACGGCGGAAGCCGGTGCGTTCAATCTTGAGGTAGCCACTATTACGCTTAATTTGTGGCGCAATGTTATCTACGAGATCGTTACCAAGTAGTTGATCATTCAAGCGAGCGATAACGAGACGGCGGGAAGCCAAATCGCCTTTCTTCGCGATGGTAATCAACTTCTCTGCTGGGCGGCGGATTTCCTTAGCCTTAGCGAGAGTGGTATTGATCGCTTTGTACTTAAACAAGGAGCGCATCAAACCGCGTGTTAGTGCAGTGCGTTGGTCGTTTTCGCGACCGAACTTGCGCCCTTTATATCCATGGCGATGCATTTAAACTTTTAACTCCGTTAATTTCTCGCGGACTTCATCGAGGGCTTTAGCACCAAAGCCTTTGAGCTCTTTGAGGTCGCTTTCTGATAATACGACGAGATCGCGAACGGTGTGAATGTCATTGTTGAGAAGAGCATTCGCAGTACGTGCGGATAGGCCAAGATCTTCAATTGGAAGCATGAGGCCAGATTCGTCTTCGGCTTGGCTCGCAGTTGGAGCTGGAGCGGATTCGACGGTAGTGCTACCGGCGAGAGCCTTGTATTGGTTGACCAAGATAGCAGCAGCTTCTTCGAAAGCCTCACGTGGAGTGATTGTGCCATCGGTATCGATAGTCAAAGTGAGCTGTTGTAGGTTAGTATCTTGACCAACACGAGTGTTTTCAGCGTTGTAGCGGACGCGTAGTACTGGAGTAAACACGGCGTCGAGGGCAATCATATCGCTATGAATGCGTTCTGCACCGGATTGCTCAATACTTAAGTAACCGCGACCGGTATCGACGACCATATCCATCTTGAGAGTGAATTTTGGATCATCGATATTACAAATAACCTGTTGTGGGTTGGAAATTTCAACCTCGGCTGGGAGTTTGATGTCGCCAGCGAGGACGGTACCAGTACCTTTCTTTTCGAGGTGAATTTCAACTGGAGCATCGGAATGAGACTTGATATGGATGTTCTTTAAATTGAGCATAATATCAACAGTATCTTCTACGATGCCAGGAATAGCTGAAAATTCGTGCGTGGTACCCTCAATGCGAAATGCAGTGATGGCGGCACCTTTAATACTGGATAGAAGAACACGACGGAGGGAGTTACCAAGAGTGTTACCATAACCGTAATAAAGTGGTTTGATAACAAAGCTGGAACTGTTCTCACCAAGGTCCTTGATTTCTGCTAGTTCTGCTTCGTGAATAACTTTTGTCATAGTTCTCCTTTAGCGTGAGTAATACTCTACGATTAATTGTTCGTTGATGCCCACCTCTGCTTCTTCGCGCTTTGGTGTACCAGTAATTTCGATTTTCATCTTCTTTGCGTCAGCCTTCATCCAGGAAAGTGGAGCTTGGCTAGCTGCACCTACAATGTTTTCGAGGTTGTTAAAGTAAGTGTTTTTCTTAGACTTTGGACGTACTTCAAGAACATCACCGGCACTTAGGCGGATGGATGGAATATCGATACGCTTGCCATTCAAAGTGAAATGGCCGTGAGAGACGAGCTGACGTGCAGCGCGACGAGTGTTCGCGAAACCGGCACGATATACAACGTTATCAGCGCGGCGTTCGAGATATTCGAGAAGTTTCTCGCCAGTTTTACCTGGTGTGCGTTGTGCTTCACGCATGAGTTTTGCGAATTGAGCTTCGAGTAGGCCGTAAATGCGGCGAACTTTTTGCTTCTCGCGGAGCTGAGTCAAATAAAGACTACCGCCGCGAACGCGCATATCTGCGTGTTGGCCTGGAATTCCAGACTTCTTTGCCATGATTTTCTGCGCTTTTGGAGCAAGTGCATAACCTTCACGGCGAGATTGTTTGCCAATTGGTGAAATATCGCGTGCCATTATGGTTTCCTTTCTCCCTTAGGACGGCAACCGCCATGTGGAATTGGGGTTTTGTCCGTGATGCTATTGATTGAGATGCCCATAGTACTGAAAGCACGGATAGCGCTATCGCGACCGAGGCCGATACCTTTGACGAATACGTCAACACTGTTCATGCCATGATCGCGTTTGGCGATTTCAGCAACTTTTTCAGCGGCGATTTGGGCT
>JAGCSL010000014.1 GCA_017964115.1 Candidatus Saccharimonadota bacterium | reverse complement strand
GACCGCATCTCCCACTATCAGAGAGAGCTGGAGAGCACGCTGTTTCAGCATACGCCCTCCCCTGACTCTCTCGAGGTAGATTTCAGGCTTTCCTTCGGGAAGTTGGTCGAAGTCGTTCCGTTCCATCCGTCCGCGTTCTCAACTTAAAAAATGGCCAGGGTTCACCTGGCCATTTTTCTTTACCTGTTGTTACTTCAGGGCGCTTAAATATCGGAACGAATCACGATATGTACTCTGAATTCCTCTTACTGTTGTATGTTCTGCCTTAAGGTCATTTTGTAGCCTAAACAAAAAGTAGTCTGCCAGGAGGGCCATTTGCTGCGCTTTCTCTTCTCCGCCTTTTCGTTTACCCCAGTATTGCGCCGCAAGAGAAGCCTGTTGTTGGATTTGAAAATCAATCATGGCATTCATTCCTTGCGGCAATTTGCCATTCATTGCTACGCCGTCTTTAAAACCCCCAAATCTTAAGCTATCAATACAGAGGGCGAAATGTGGCACATCGTCTAGTGGCTCAATTGCTTCTCCTGTACAGCTTGACGGATATTTAATGTCTGTAAATCCATGTTTTCGACGGAAATTATTTGCGATTCTATTAACTTTTCCATCGCCCGTACCCGTGGTAAGGTCGAAGCAAATTGGCATTCTCACCTTTTTCCAGCTGCCATCCTTATCTTTATAAATCATTGGTATTTCGACTGCAGCATCGACTTTGCCGAAAATATCGTCGTACTCGCTTGGCACGATTACGGATGCGTGCTCGGAGCCACCCTTACTCGGAAAGTCAAAGAAGCCTTGTAGTGTGAACGGATAGAAAAAGCCCTCAAAGATCTTCGCGCCCGTATCATAGGCAGTCATGTCAAGATCGCTTTCTTCGTTCGTTTGATCGATACCCTGTTTTGCGCGCAATAAACGGTCTGCATCCTCTGGTGAATAGCGGTCCTCACCAAAGCCCTCAAAAATACCTTTTTCCACAGAACCCTTCTCTTCGCGATTTAATGCTCCAACGTAATGTCGCGCAAGCTGCATCTGATATTCGTAAACTCTAGGTAGCTCAGTTCTTAGCGGGAATTTCCCCGGATTGTTTCTTGCCGCCTCACTATCTTCTAATGCTTGTTTTAGCGTTCTTTCTCTTCGTTCTTGACGCGTTTCCCCAAACAATTCTTGATATTGTCTTGCGTCTTCAATATCAGGTTCTAATTCCTCGAAGCGATGGCCATGATAAACGGTGCGCTCACCTTTCTTGCCTGCCGATTCGGTAGTTTTATAGTCTACAAAATATCGATTCCCACCCGAAACATAACTTTCGGTTTTAGCGGTCCCCAAAACTGCTTCGCCAATTAACTCTAATCTTAATTTGTATTCCTCGTCGCTTTCGGTTTCAATTTGCGGATACTGCTCTTCTAGCGAGCGCTCTCGGATTGCTTCTTCGGACCAATATTCACGTGGTTTTTTTCTGTATTGATCAAGTCTCGCCTCGTATTCTTCTTGGCTCTCATCTTCCCCTTGCGGATACTGTTCTCTGAGGATACGCTCTCTGCGCTCGTTGCTAGACTCGTCTCCATGCTCTTTCGAACTGGGCTGCATATCTTCCCATTTCGTCAGCTGGCCCAATTTATTTAGGCGCGACTCGGCGTCAATCTTAACGAAGGTCTTACCCATTTTTACCTCTCTTCATTTAATGCTATTTTACCATTCGCATAACCTATTTGCAAAAGTGACGGCTTTTTGTTATACTCTTGACAAGAGTCCGAAAGGACTATTTTTAATGGGAGTAATTAATGGCAAACGTAACCAGAATTAAAGCGAAAGACGACGGCCCAAAGAATAAGGCTGAGAAGTCTGAAGACGCAGAAGTTACTCGCAAGGTCACTGTAAAGGCCAAAAACAGCGAGAATAAGAAAGTCCGCGCCAAAGAGGCTGCGGCCGCCAAAAAAGCCGCGAAGGCTGAAAAGAAAGCTGAAAAAGCCGCTGCAAAAGAAGGAAAGAAAGTCTTCTTCCTCTTCCGTCCATTTGTAGCAGCCGGCCGTTATGTACGCGATTCATTCCGCGAAGTACGCCAAGTACGCTGGCCAGATCGCAAAGCAACTTGGAAAATGACTCTTTCCGTAGTTATTTACGTACTTATCATTGCAGCGGTCATCATGTTGCTCGATGCGCTCTTTACCTTTATCTTTAACCAACTTTTAACTATTAACTAGGAGAATAATAAATGGCAGTAAACCGTTATGATGGGTCACGCGCGTGGTATGCTATTAGCACCTACTCTGGCTACGAGGATAAAGTAGCTGACTCCATCAAGCAACGTATCGGTAGTGTTGATTTGGCTGACAAAATCTTCGACGCTATCGTTCCGAAAGAAAAGCAAATCGAAATTAAGAACGGCAAGCGCCGTGTCGCTGATAAGAAGATTTTTCAAGGCTATGTCTTGGTCGAGATGTGTCTTTCAGATGAAACCTGGTACATCATCCGCAACACGCCAGGCGTAACTGGCTTCGTCGGCACCGGCACCCAGCCAACCCCAGTTTCAAACAAAGAAATCGAAAAGATTAAGAAACGCATGGGCGTTGAAGATCCAAAATTCACCGTCAACTACGAAATTGGCGAAGTTGTTTCTGTTACCGATGGCCCATTCAAGGGCTTCGAGGGCACGATTTCCGAGATCGATGCTAATAAAGGCAAACTCAAAGTTCTCGTTTCCATGTTTGGTCGCGAGACTGCAGTCGAGCTTGATGCGCTTCAGGTCAAGAAAATTGACGACTAATATATTTTAAGGTATAATAGTTCGCGTTACGCACGTTATATAACGTAATTTCCGGCGAAGCGCTTCAAAGCCGGAGAAGGAAATATTAACAAAATGGCAAAGAAATGCATCGGTAACCTTAAGTTACGCATTCCTGGCGGTAAAGCAACAGCTGGACCTCCAGTAGGTAGCACGCTCGGTCAGTGGGGCCTCAATATGATGGACTTCATTAACCCATTTAACGAAGCTACTAAGGAATTCATGGGCAAAAATGTAATTGTCCACATTAAGGTTTACGAAGATCATACCTTTGACTGGACCTGCCTTGGTCAGCCAGTCGACGATTTGATTCGTGAAAAAATCAAACTCGAAAAAGGTAGCGGTCGTCCGAATACTGAGAAAGTTGGTAAGATCACCATGGCTCAGATTAAGGAAATTGCCGCAGTTAAGAAAGATCAGCTCAACGCCATCGACGAAGCTGGCGCCTGCAAAGTAATTGCTGGCACCGCGCGCTCAATGGGCGTCGAAGTAGTCGACTAAAAACAAAAAGCTCCCCCTATGGGGAGTTTTTTGGTGATCTTTTTTTAACGAATAGCGAAGCCAGTTTCGATAGCTCTTTTAGTTTCCTTAGGATCAGTATAAAGCCCCAGTAAGGTCGTAAATATTGTCGGGATTGGCAAGTCTGGAAACTCCTCATGAAGTTTTCGCGCGGTCCAGCCCTCGATATTGGCATGAGGCTCAAAGTCGAAATTGCCATCCTTGATCCAGGCACAAAAATCATCTACTACGTCTTGATATTCCGCCATTTCCCGACAAATATAGTTAACAAAATCCTCCGAAGCAGCATCACTCTCTAATAAGTACTTTTTTATGTCTTCTATGCCCATGTATTATCTCCGTATTTCCAAATTATAAATATGTCTTAAAGCGGTCCAAAATGCCTTCGCCATAAATAAAGGCCTCGCGTTCTAGAAGCTGACGCCTGTATATATCATAGGCCATTGGCTTAGGCCTACCATTTTTATCTTTTGCTTCGCTATTTTGATAATCGCTCCAGTTAAGAGCAAGCCTTACGGCATGTTCAGTAGTGTCACTCTCGGCCTTAACCCGTTGATAGGCATGATAAAGCTCATGCGCAATCGTATCGATAACGTCTTCCAAATATCTCGCGTCATTCGGTGTTTCGCCTCTTTCTTTAGACTTTTCGCGATATTTTCTCAGAAAAACTACAACCTCTTTTGACCCGCTTCGATATTGACCTGTCGTGTAAGGCTTACCGGCGCCTTTCTCCTCTGGACTTAAGTCGGTGGTTTCGTCGAAAACAATCTTGACGTCACGAAGCTTTTCGCCCATCGGTATGCCTCCTCTGACTAGTCGTTCCGTTTCGTCCCAAAGACGCCTAACGTTTCCGGTTCGACGGTATTCGGCAACAGCCTGCTGAATATCCCTTTCCCGAATTCTTTCAACGTCCTCCATAACAATTCTTCTATCTATATTTCTGCGCTCAGCGGTGGGCTCGAATACTTCAGACGCCATTTGTCTAATCCGCGATTCAGCTCGAGACTCGTCGCCGGCGCCATATTTGTTGATTATATATTTACGCCCTTCGCGCTCTTCGCGCGACATTTGTTCTGGTCTAAGATTGGCCCCAGGACCACGACCCGATAAGTTCTGCATGATCGGTTTATAGTTGGAGAGAAACATCTGTTCGCGCGCGCGGCGTTCTAGCTCGTGTGGATCGAATGGTGCCATTACGTCAAAATCATCGAAAGATAGTAGCCGATCATACGGCACATTCCGCATGCCTTCTGGCGTGCGGAGAATAGTTTGACGAACCATCTCGACCGCCCGGGTGCGTTGCGTATTTCGCCGTGCGCGCTCGGCGGCCATAAATGCACGTTCACTTTGGCCGGCTTGCTCGGCAAGATACCTAATAGCTTCCATTTGGCGCCGACTGAAGCCGCTAAAACTACCATGATTACTATCGTAAGCGTTAATTAGTTCAAACTTACCGAAACTCATAGCGTTCTCGCGTCTAACTTGATCCCTAAGCCCTTCGACACCGCCTTCGCTCGCCACTAATTCGCGCATATTTTCTGGTATTGGTATATTGTCAAAAATAAGCGCATCGACAATTTCTAGCGCATGGTCATGGCGCTCCTCGGCTTGATGACGAGCCTCCATCTCGGCGTCGTAAATGCGCGCTGCGTCGCCAACGTTATCACTTAAGAGCTCATCAGAATTATGATCTGAATCAGATATTTTCCTACTTGCCTCGATTGCAGCTCTGGCAATTTTTTTAGTAGCCTCGCGGTTCTCGGATGATTCTTGGCGCTCGAGGCCAAGACCGAGCGTATCCCACTCCGAAGATGCCCCTTCTTCAGGGAAATCATCACCCCTTCTAAACGCCTCCTTGCCTACCGCCATTAACTTCATTTTACCATAAGCATGCCTACTGAGGTGATTTGACTTTTCGGCATATTGTTGATATAATATTAGAATTGTACATTACAATTGAAGGGAGTGTGAGAGAGAGTTGAAAAAGTTGAAACAATTAACTGTTAAAACTGCAACTATCGACACGCTACTGATCTGCCTGGTTATATTCGTCGCATCTTTTTTTACAAACGGCAATGCGATTAGGTGGATTCTTGGTGGGTGTCTGCTGATGGCGCTAACGGAAATATTCTATACAAGCTATGCGGCGGACACCGGAGATCGATACCAAGAAATTGGCTACGATTATCTGATGACCACAATGCTGCTAGTGGCTATATGTACAGTATTCTTCTATCATATGAACTGGAAGGAATATGTACTCTGCCTGGGGCTAACTATGGCTTCAGATGCGGGCGGGCTTTTCTTTGGTCGCATTTTTGGCCATAAAAAACCACGTTTTTCTAGAAAGCTCTCGCCCAACAAAACTTGGGCAGGCTATCTCGGCGAAATGGCTACAACCTGGGCGCTGGGCTGGCTCGGTCTCTGGATCTTAAATATGCCTCTGAACTTTGCCAATGTGACCTTCGTGATGCTCGGATTCGTCGTATGCGCAATAGGCGATTTGATTGGTTCGGGCGTGAAACGTGAACTCGGTGTCAAACACTCCAGCGATTATCTGAACGACCTGCCAATACTCGGCAAAATCGAGCTCATTATGCGCTCGCGTCATGGATTCCTAGACTGTATGGATTCTGCTTCGTTCGCGATCATCTTCTTTGTATTGTTGCAACATTTAGGGCGCCTCTAGGGGCGCCCCCTTTTCTTGATTTTATTTAATTGTATGTTATAATTTAATTGCTGATTATGTCCTGGCGCTGCGGCGCACGACCGAAAGAGGGGTGATTGGATGAAAGGGAGATTAATCGGAGCTGTTTGGATTATTGTGGCATTATGTATCTGCTATTTCGGATGGAATGGCGAATACTTCGCACCATTGTTTCTGGTTTGCTTCATTTTAGCGGCGGCAGAGATCTGCTCGGTCGTCTATGGCGAAAGCTGGCGTATGGAGCCACTTGCCTGTCTGCCGAATGGGGCCTGGGCGCTTGAGCTGCTCGTGCTATTCTATGCCTCGTTCATAATGTTGCTGATTGGCCATAAGGAGCTTGCCCTAGTGGTGTTAGTTAGTATCGCATCGGATGTGGGCGCCTTTGCCTGCGGAAAGCTGATTGGCAAACACCGCGTTTACGCTCTCCATAGCATCTCGCCCAAGAAAACTTGGGAAGGATACATTGGTGGAATCGTGACCGGATGGATTATCGGCTTTATCGTGTGTAAGCTACTTGGCATCGCTATCACGCCTGGAATTATTGTTTTCCTGGTGCTTGGCGGTTTTATGGCAGAGATTGGCGACCTGCTCGGCTCAGCAACGAAGCGACAACTAGGTGTGAAGGATTCCGGCGAAGTGCTCAGTCACTATGCGGTCGTCAAGTGGTTGGAATGGCCCGTCAAAGGCCATGGCGGCTACCTCGATCGCGTCGATTCTATTTCGTTATGCGTGGTGCTATATGCCCTAATCAACCTAGCGTCGTAGTTCCTTTGGAGCCACGGCGCTTTTTCTTGCCTTTTTATCTGTTTTATGCTAAAATTGACGAAGTTAAATTTAATGGTCGGGAGAGTAAAAGCTCGTTTGTACCGCGAAAGGATATTTCATGGCTAAAAAAGAAGAAGCCAAAGAAGAAATTCTTGAGACCGCTCCAGTTGAAGAAGCAGTCGAAGCACCAGTTGAAGAAAAGACTGAAGAGGTCACTGAAGAGAAATACGCTAAAGCTGGTAAAAAATCTAAGAAACATCAAGAAGAAGTTAAGGCCGAAGAAGAGCGCCAAGCTCGCAAGCTCGAGAAGGCCGCCGAGCCAGAAAAGAAAGCTGGCCCAAAGCCAGTCACTCGTTCTCGCCTCGAACGCCGTGGCAAGAATTACCGCAAGGCTAACGAGAAAGTTGAAAAGAATAAGGCTTACAGTCTCGAAGAGGCAGTTAAGCTTGCCATTGAGACTAGCCCAGTTAAGTTTGATGCAACTCTCGAAATGCATTTCCGCCTAGGCGTAGATCCACGCCAGGCCGATCAAAACATCCGCGCTACCGTCACGCTTCCAGCTGGTACCGGCAAGGATACCCGCGTGGCTGTTTTTGCACCACTCGATCTCGCCAAAGCCGCTAAGGCCGCTGGCGCAGATATTGCTGAAGATGAAGAATTCACTAAGCGCCTCGACAAAGAACAACTCGATTTTGACGTTTTAATTTCTACCCCACAATACATGCCAAAACTCGGTAAATATGCTCGCCTACTCGGTCCAAAAGGCCTCATGCCAAATCCAAAGGCCGGCACGGTCACTACCGATATCGAGAAAGCCGTCAAAGAAGCCAAAGCTGGTAAGATTGAATACCGCGTCGACAAGCAGGCTATCGTTCACGTTGGCCTCGGCAAGGTATCATTTGGCGCTGAAAAGCTTATGGAGAATGTTAATGCATTCGTCGAAAGTTTAAAGAGTCAAAAGCCTGCATCTATCAAAGGTCAATACGTAAAGTCTGTTTACATTTCTACTACCATGGGCCCAAGCATCTTGGTTGAGAATATTTATAACTAATTATTTGTAGACAACAAAAATCTCCCCGTTTGGGGAGATTTTTTGAGCATGCGCTTCTAAGAATTATTATTTGCTATAGTCGATGGTCTTATGATTTTCGTCGGCACAGGTAGCATAGGCCTTAAATTCTTTGCCATAATTTTTCATGAAGGTCAGAGCGTCACTGTCGAGCTCAGAGCATAGTGGAACGGCTTGGCCGCCATTCACATATTTCCAGTCGCTTCCCTTTTTAGCCAAACGATATTCTAGGCTAGAATCATTAGAACCATTTTTGATACTTACGGTGATTAATGCGTAATAGTACTTACCATCTTTTGTTAATTTCATGTCATTAATAGTGTAGCTATACTGATAACCTGAAACCGTCATCTTAGTTTTCTTAATATAGGCATCGAGCGATGACTTTGCGGCATCCATGTCGTCAATTTCTTCTTCCTTATCTGCGTCAACATCATCACCCTCATCATCGTCGTCTACGATTGGAGGTTCTTCCTCTTTTTCGGCAGGTTTCTGAAGGTCTTCAATCTTCTTTTCGAGCTCAGTAATTTTTTCGTCCCTCTTTGACATTTCTTGATAAGCAAGCACCTCCGTAACGGCTAATGCTATTACGCCTATCAATAGCACGGCGGAAATAATAATCCAAAGTTTGTTCGACTTAGCCTTTTCGGCTGGTTCTGGTGTTTGTCCTTGCATGCGCGCATCAAATGAATCTTGCATTTTTTATCCTCATTATTTGTTTTTATTTTAACATAAGTATTATTTATTGGCTCGACAATAAAAATATGCCCCTCTCGAGTTGGGGCATATTATTTAGCGCTTCTTTTCCTTTACTTCGTTGCGGCCAAGGTTCTTCTTCGTTTCGGTAAAGACCACGTGTTTGCGCAAAACTGGGTCATACTTGCGAAGGCTGAGCTTGTCTGGCGTATTCATGGTGTTTTTCTTGGTATAGTAAAGGCGAATACCAGATTCTTCAGACACCAAACCAACAAGCTTGCGCTTGGTATTATTTTTCTTTGCCATATTGGGATTATTTTAGCATATCTGTTAAGTTTTGTAAATGTTAGTTAGTCACATTTACGAAAATAGCTCCCGCCGTCCGGCGAGAGCTTTATGTGTGCTAGAGCACTATGTCTGATACTTTGCGTTTTTCGTTAGTCTCTGTTGCTGGTCGTCACCTTAGCCGAAAGCAGAGACGGAATAAGCGCGAGTATAAACGCTGTCATTTTTCCGCTCACCCAGAATCCAGGCAGGTACTTACTCAACACCAGGATTGATATCATACCGACGAAGCAGAGCGCCACGACGAGCGCGATTATCGCGAGAACCTGGCCGACACTGACGGAATCGGTAAGAAGACTCAATGAGATCACTCCCATCATGGCCAAGACGAGCACGAACGCGATGATATATTCCGCAACGTAGAAAAGCACCGTCGCGAGAATCATGGTCGGCCACCCGTCGATCTGAACATACTGCGGGAAAAAGTGATTGGCTGCCAAGAACGTCAAAAACAGTATCATTTAAAATCCTCCGAGACACCCACTATGGTGTCGTGCAACTAGGACAATGCAACTAAATGATGCTAGGCGTCATTTCTTTATATATATTGCCATAATTCCATGTATTAGTCAAGCTTTTTTACCTTTTTGCCACAATAAGCTATTATTTATACAAAGGGAGTTAAAAATGAAGATTATTGAAGGGACAAAGAAGAATTTCGCTAAAGAGGTTTTACAAAGTAAAAAGCCGGTTTTAGTGGATTTTAACGCTGAGTGGTGCCCTCCTTGCCAAGCGCTACATCCGATTCTAGAGGAACTTGCCGAAGAACGCGATGATTTTAAAATCGTAATGGTAGATATTGATACGGAAGATGAATTGGCTGAGGAATACGAGGTGGGCTCAATTCCTTGCCTAGTATCATTTAAGGCCGGCGAAGAAACCGATCGTCGCGTTGGCTTGCAGCCAAAGAAGCGCCTAATTAAGATGATGGAGAAATAAATGTACGATGTAGCAGTAGTTGGTGGTGGCCCAGCTGGATTGACGGCGGCAATTTATTCTGTACGCGCTAACCGCAAAGTTCTAGTATTAGAGGCAGCCGCTTGCGGTGGCCAAATTATCAATACGACCGAGATTGAAAACTATCCAGCCACGCCAAAAATAACTGGCCTTGAGTTTGGTCAGACTTTACAGAAACAGGCCGAAGATTTAGGCGTAGAAATCGAATTTGAAACCGTCGAAAAAATCATTGACAAGGGTGATTACAAGCTGGTAAAGACCGAGGACGACCAATATCGTGCCAAAGTAGTGATTTTAGCCTGCGGTACTGAGCCGCGCACGCTTAGCTTAGACAATGAAAGTAAATTTACTGGCCGAGGCGTTTCGTATTGCGCAACCTGCGACGGTAGTTTCTATAAAAGCCGTACCGTTGCCGTAAATGGCGGAGGCAACACTGCTCTTCAGGAAGCGCTTTATCTCGCCGATATGGCTGGAAAAGTTTATCTAATTCACCGACGCGATGAGTTTCGCGGCAATCAGGCGTTAGTACAAAAGCTCAAAAAGAAAGATAATGTCGAATTCGTCCTGAGCGCAAATGTCGTTGCACTAAATGGCGACCGTAAACTCGAAAGTATTACAATAAGCCAGAACGGTGAAACGAAAGAGCTAAAAGTCGATGCCTTATTTGTGGCGATTGGACGCATTCCTAAGGCTAAAGGACTGGTTGACGGGCTTAAGCTGGACGAATATGGCTTTGTAGACGCCGGCGAAAACTGTGCTACAAATATTCCGGGCATATTCGTAGCGGGCGACGTGCGTAAAAAAGAAATCCGCCAGCTCGTGACGGCAACAAGTGATGGCGCGATTGCGGCGACCGAAGCATTGAACTTCGACCGTAAGTAACTATTCAATTAGCATATTTTGCGTAATGAAATAAACCGTGAGAATTATGGCGACCGATAAGCCAATCATCCATGAGCTTTCCAGCAATAATACTCCGGTTTTTTTGAGAGTAATCTTTAAACGCTTTAGCAACTCTTTGCGACGCTGACGTTTCTTTTTCTCTTTGAAGGCTTTCTCTTTTTCCTTCTGTAAATCATCTTCCACATCGACAAACTCGATACCTTTTGGCTCACGCTTATCTTTGTTGAGAATCAAGTCAACCGTGCCGGAATCCATATTAGCAAAAAGGAAGGTCATAATTAGCCAGATAATAATCCCACCAACAATAATTAAGAATAAGGCGGTGCCGTTCATTTCGAAGGTATTTGCCGCGGCTAGGAATTCCATCTTGCTCTAATTATACACTAGCAAAATAGAAAATATCAAAACTGATATAATAGTGATGAATAAGGAGTTTTTACATGTTTAATTTTAAAGGACAAGTTGCCGTCGTGACTGGAGCCTCAAGTGGTCTTGGCAAACAGATGGCACTCGCACTGGCGCGTCAAGGTGCTAGCTTAGTTATTCTAGCCCGCCGTATTGAACGATTAGAAGAATTTAAGCCAGAACTCGAGCAGGCTGGCGCCGAGAAAGTGCTTGCTATCAAATGCGACGTTACGAGCACGGAAGATATTGAAAAAGCCGCTACTGCTGCCGAAAAAGAATTCGGAAAAGTAGATATTCTATTAAACTGCGCTGGATCTGCTAAAAATAACGGCGTAGTTGATATGACTGACGAAGAGTGGGATTTTACCATCGCGACCGACGAGACATCCGTTTTCAAGATGACGCGTGCTTTCGCAAAGATTATGCAGAAGAACAAATATGGCCGTATTATTAACATCGCCTCGATGTATGGCTTGGTTGGCAATACAGAGATACACACAATCGCTTATCATGCCTCGAAGGGCGCCGTAGTAAACTTTACGCGCGCCGTAGCAGCCGAGCTCGCCATGGATGGTATTACTTGCAATGCGATTTGCCCAGGCTATTTCTATACCGAACTAACCACCGAAACGCTTGATACCGATCAATTCCAAGAGTTCGCTAAAACACATGTGCCAATACAGCGTTATGGTCAAGCCGGAGAATTAGACGCAGCCTTGCTATTCTTAGCGAGCAAAGACGCTAGCTATGTAACTGGCGTAATTTTACCGGTCGATGGCGGTTAT
>JAGCSL010000093.1 GCA_017964115.1 Candidatus Saccharimonadota bacterium | reverse complement strand
GAGAATTGGTGCAGATGAACGATAGTTTTTTGTGAGGAATATTTGTTCTGGGTGATATTTTGCGTCAAAATCAAAGAAATTCGATGTGTTGGCGCCCTGGAAGCCGTAAATAGCCTGATCGTCGTCGCCTACAGCCATGATGTTTGGTCGGCCTTCGTTGCTCGGATTGTCGGTGAGTAGGCTAACTAATTGGGCTTGAGCGTCGTTTGTGTCCTGGAATTCGTCTAGCAGGATATATTGGAAGCGTTCTTGGGCGTTGTAACGTTTTTCATCGTCGTTTTTAAGAAAATCGATGGCATTTAGAATCATGTCGTCATAATCGAAAAGGCCAGACGCGTTTAACGCGGCGCTATATTTTTCCATGATATTTGCCAGACTGAGGAGTTTTTTATTGGCGATATCGTCGCCGAAAACATAGTTGTTGTTTTTGTCTTTTTTGAAGAATTTATCACGCCATTTTCCAGTTAATTTGGCGGACGGTTTGTCAGAATTTTCTTCTTTTAATAAAGCTTCTGCGAGTGAGCGGAAATAAATATTGGCAATTGGCTCAACTTTACCTACGATATATTCTGGCGCGGAAGGTGCATCGACGAACGATTTAATAGCTTCGAGAATTCGTCCATAAACCTCGGCAGATTTTGGGTAACGCAAACCGCGCGTAGCTTGGATATCTTCGGAGATAGTAGAATAAATTTTAGCGCAATCAATTTGGTTACGGTTGACGATTTTGCGAATATCTTCTGGTCCAAGTGCGGCAGATTTCAGGTCGGAAATGGCAGAAATAATTGAGCTAGTATAGAATTCGGGGCGCAAAATATCGGTCGAATCGAGCGATTCCTGGATTTGGCGAATCATCGTGAAGCGTTCGAGTTCGTCGATGGCGGCGGTTAGATCTGGACGATGCTCTTGGAGAATATAGGAGCCAAAGGCATGGTAGGTTTGAATTTGAACTTTATAAGCTTCTGGGCCAATAAAATCCGCTAGACGTTTGCGCATATTACTGGCACCGGTTTCGGTGAAGGTTAAACATAGTATGTTTTCTGGGCCGACGTCGGTTTGCTTTAGAATGTTCGCGACGCGAATCGATAGAAGTTGTGTTTTGCCGGTGCCTGGCCCAGCAATAACCAATAATGGCCCGTCGATATGATCTACGGCTGCGCGTTGTTGTTCGTTGAGATTTTTATATGCCTGTTCGAATTCCATAATCTAATTATACCAAGACTGTTATAATGTAAATATGTCGGGAGTAAAAGGCGTAAAGAAGTTAAATGTAACGATGGAAGATTTAAATTATGAACTTTTTCATCGCTATCATCGCCGCGTCATTTATATGGAAATGATTGAGCCGCGCTTCTCTTCTATGCACGATGCTTTGATTCATTTTTATCTTCTAATTGATGGCAAAATGCAAGAATATGAAGTTCATTATGCCGAGTCGGCTGAGTTTTATCATGGCTTTATTGGTTTTATGGATCGTTATGCTTTTGCGGATATGTTTCGTAATTATCGTTTCAAAACGAATGGCTTTTCATACCGCGTGCTAATCCACAAGGGTGCTACACTAGATGCAAATAATGATTTGGGCGGTTTCGTATTTCAGAACAACAAAAATAGCTATTTGATTAATCCGCATCGTCGAGAAGTTTTTGAGCGCTTGCGCGACAGTTTACTGAATTATACGGACGGCGTTGCGCAATTAGTGCGGGTTGGTCGCCTTTTGAAAAACGACAAGTTTCGTCAGATTCACAATGAATATTTTGGTAAGATTGGTGTCACTTCATTAAACGACGGTTCGATTGTAAAAATGCGTTATGCGGATAGTATCGCAAACAACAACGTTATTACGAATCAGGAGATGTTTAAAGAATATCTTGATTTAATTAATTCAATTCCGATGTCGGAATTTACGGCGCAAAGCGTGGTTTCGCAGCTAGTCGATAATTATTATGATACTAAACAAATATTGATGGAAAACTATAGCAACTTTTTGTTTGCGGATGAAGATGAAATTGAGTTTGCGTCGATGTTGCTTGGTCTGTTTTTGCATCGTTCCGAACTTGAATTCACGACGCAAGAATGGATTGCTGGAATTAGTTATATTAAATATTTGAATAACGACACGTTTTTGCGTATGTCGGAGTCAAAGTTAGATTACAAACGCAACCTGAGTGTCTATAGAGCTAGTTATATTCTTGATAAAGTGCCCTTAACGAAGATTGTGCACTTTATTTATGATTTCTTCGATTATAAGAATCTTTCGCAAAATATCTGTGCATTTTATCCGCGCATAAATGCTTTGCTTGGTGAAGATATTCGCGAGAAATATATACAGCTTGAGACAATCAATGTGAGCCTAAAAAGCTTACAAGAAACGAAAGAGCCCGAAAAGTTTTTTAAGGAACCAAAGCTTGTCAATTTTTCGACTTCTGCCGATAAAGAGATTCAGAAACAAATTATTTCTGGCAAATATAATCATAAATTCGCGACATATTATCTATGTAATTATATGCAAGTAGCAGACTATAAAAAATATAGCGAAGTTCTACCGGCAGTTGTTTCGATTATTAAGAACTTGCAAGTTGAAAATGATGATGATTATAGTCTGTTCTGGATGGCTTGTGACGTACTGAATGAGTTTTGGAAACTCATTCCAGAAGAAAACAAAGAAGTGCAAAAAGAAATCGAAAAATTAATTAATGATATCTTTTGGCCACGAATTGGCGACGTGTGGCCGATTTTGCATCGTCACGAAGTAAGCTTTAATGATGAAAATTGTGCGAAAACTTTTAAAGAAAGTTTAAGCTGGATAATGAGTATCCAGGACTTATCGTTAATTGATCGAAAGTTAAGGAAGCACTTGAGTGAAAAAATTGAGCGTAATTTTGTCGCAATCGACGATGTGGTGGATAAAAAACGTTATGTACTGAGCTTTAAGAAGCAAAAGGATCATAGTTTAGCCAGTTTTATTGGTGATAATAATAATGAAAATGAATGGTGCTATGCGGCAATTTATTGCGATGCGATTTCGGATATCGAAATTATCGAAAAGATATTGAATGTGCAATATCCCCTTTCGGAACGTAGGGATACCGAAAAATATGTGCTTGAGCAACTATTATTGAAAACTCGAAATGAGAGTAATTCAAAGCAGCTATATGATTATTTGCTAACGCATTTTGATGATTATCAATCATTCTTTGACCGTATGGGTAATGAAGATGAGAACGGTAAACAAATGATGATTAATGCCCTGCTTGCGTTGTGCGAATCGGCGACTGCAGATATTGAGAGTAAGTATTTAAAGGAATTAGCCGCCAGAATGAGTGTGACGTTCTCGGATAATATTTATGAAGATAAAATACAGCATGCTCTAGCCGTAGCAGATGCAAGTATGCGCCAAACAAAATTCCAAATTAAAAATATTACGCCTACTTTTATTAAGAATTTACACTAATCAATTTGTCCAACTAAGTCGTAGATTTCTTCAAGAATCATATAGCCTTGGTGGTCTACCTGTTGAAGCGCATAGAGGCCTTCGACGGTTTTTAGTTCGTCGATAATTTCTGGGATGCTCTTCCCCTCGCGAAGTCGGACGCCGCAAGTGTAATTGCGGGACGTTTCATTAGTGCAAGTTAATATTAGGTCACCTATGCCGCATGCGAGTTCGGCGGTTTCTGGTTTGGCACCATGATCGGCGAGATATTTCTCCATTTCCGAATGCGCGTGTTGAATGAACATTGCGGAGTCGTTTTCAGAGTCGCCATGATAGCCGGCGCCGATAGCATAAATATTCTTTAATGAGCCGCAGATTAGAATACCGAGCAGATCTTCTTGGAGCTCGATGCTGATTTGATCATTCTTTAATATGCCCATCGCAAAAGGTGCGGAGGCTGTAAAGGTGGCTGGCTTACCGTCGATGATTTCTTGTGCGAATCCCGGACCGGAAATGGCTGAAAATTGTGTAAAATCATCAAACAATGACGGATCGCAGAGACCTTTAGTGGCTAAGATGGTTGGGATCTTTTTGAGATGCTCAGGATAATTCTTGAGGAATTCTGGCAAATTAATGGACGGGATAGCGATAATAATGGCGTTTGCTTGATAAGTAGCTTGCTCTAAATTAATTTCTGGGTATAAAAATGGGTCATAATACTTGATTTCGTGATGGTTGTCGGTCAGAATTTTGCCAAGTGCGCTACCGAATGCCCCGGCACCGAGAATAGAAACTATCATAAGAGAATTTTAGCACGAAAAAGCCGCCTCTCATAGTGCGAGGGGCGGCTTTAGAGGGGATATGCGAGATCAGCGTTCGTCTTTCTGCTTGAAAAAGAAAGACAAGACTGTATCTCCGGTATGGGCGCCTACAATCGGGCTAACGTAGGCAAGTTGGATCTGGTCGCGTGTGACGCCGGCCTTGCACTCCAGGAGTCGAATAAACTTCTCGGCTCGCTTGAGCGACTTTTCTCCGCCGTAGCCGATACGAATGAAACGATTATCATCGGCAACATGCTCGATGTAATAATCGACCCACTCGTGTAAGATCTTGTCGCCACGTCTGGGGCGTTTATCGGTAGTAAGCTTGTCATCGCTCGGGAAAAACATCCACGGGCTGAGATGGAGCTTAGTCATACCGCACATGAAGATCTGCTCAATCATATTGTAGCGTCCAGACTTGGCAGTGTAGTTGAGGTTGCTTTCGGTAAAGAGATGGACAATATGCTTGCCCAGCTCGTGCGCGTACTCCTCAATGAAGTCACCGTCGTAATCGGCCAGATACTGCAGATAAGTACCAAGCCCATTGCTGATTGACTGCGTGTCGACGATGACGAATTCATATTCGGGATGTTCCTTGCGATAATCATCGAATACCATATTAACCATGTTGACGCTGCCGGCTGACATATAGGGCGAAATGCCCGCATACACAATGGTTGTACCTTCGGCGGTATGCTCGATAATGTCGTCCAGCACCTTAGCGACGTTCTCATAGCCGGATGCGGCTGTCTTGAGCGATCCCGGTTCGTATTCTTCATTTTCGAGGCGACGATAGAATTCGCCCGGATCACTCAGATCGACCGGTTCGCCGTTGTAGGTTACGTCCTGTTCATAAACCTCTGGCCAGATGCCGTAATTGATACGTTCCTGGCGGGTCAAATCACAGGTAAGATCACTGAAAATGACATATTTTCTTCCCATGTATCTCATTCCTCCTAACGTACTTGGTTTTTCAGTTCCACTTAAATGTAAATATTCTAACACATTTTATTATTTTAGTCAAAAAAGAAGCCGCCCTTCTGGGCGGTCGGCGCGCGATTAGTCGCACTCAAAGGTGATAAGCGTGGAGCTCTTGCCGATTCTGCAAATGAAGCTGAGGTCGCAAATTTCGTCAAGATTTCGCTCTTGAAGTATCTTTCTACGTTGATCGTAAATCGACTGCATCATTTCGATCGTGTCGATGCCTTCGATTTCGATAGTGCCTTTGTAGACGGCGCTTTTGGCGATTTCGGTAGCTATCGTTTTAATAGCCTCTTCTGCGGGAATGACTTTTCGAATCATGTAGTCAAAGCCGTTAGTACTTGCCAAGATAGCATATAGTCCTTTCGCCTCCTGGTTGTTCAAATACTTGGAGTATTTGAAATAGTAATCCATGCTGGCGCCAGCGAGAGCGCTTCTGAAAACTTCGCTGGTCGGGTCTAGAAGTAAAAATTTGTGAGATAACATTACCACCATCTCCTTTCAAAGTGCGCTCAAAAAAACGAGTAACTTTATAATTATATTATAATTTTATAATTAGTCAAGTCGTGTTAGGATGGCGAGATTCTCGATATGGGGCGTGTGTGGGAAGAAATTATACGGCTGCAATGGTGCTATTTGGTAATAGTTGCGCAATAAAGCGATGTCGCGAGCTTGCGTAATCGGATTGCAACTTAAATAGATAATTTTTGTAGGTCGAATTCGTATCAATGCGTCGATAAGCTTTTGGTCACAGCCAGCGCGTGGTGGATCTAAGATTACGGTGCAGTCTGGGACGATATAATCGGTGACATCTTCGCTTTTAGCTAGAATGCATTTGGCCTTAGTATTTTTAGCATTATTTTGCATTTCTTCATATGCGGCGCCATTGACTTCGACGAGAGTTAGATTTTTGTCTCGTGCAACTGACAAACCGATACTGCCTACGCCAGCATAAAGGTCGAGTACTTTTTGCGTATTGATATGCTTTACGATTTCTTGCAAAACGAGTTCATAAACTGGCAAATTAATTTGAAAGAAGCCGTTTGGCGAATATGAGTATTTGTAACCATTTAGATTATCTTCTAGCGGCTCCATGATGGGGTGCGATTTGCCGTTCTCGAAGAGCGCAGCCGATACCTTTCCCTGTTGATTGCAGCGTACCAATAGGGATTGATAAGTGCGCGCTTCGGCGTGTTTTGCATTTAGATTATCAATAATCCGCTGGGCTTCAGTAAAGATTTCTGATCGTTCAATGGAACTATGTTCGATTGGGATTTTGCGATGCGTGCCACGATTATGGAAGGCTAAATGAATTAAATTATCATCATGGCTCCAATACAGCGAATACTCCATTTTGTTGCGATAATAATAATCTTTGTTGTCTGTAATAGTTGGCAGAACTTCAATGTCAAGATGTTGTTGGCGGAAGCATTCGGCAACCAAAAGTTGTTTTTGTTTTAACTCTTCTTCATAATCGAGAATTTGCCAAGGGCTAGTTGCTAGAAAGCATTTATCTTTCGGTTCAGTGCGGAACGGTGATGCGGTTAGGATTTTTGTCGTAATACCTTCGCAATAATTCTTTTTACTTTTCGTAATATCAAATTCGATTTCCTCGTTAGGGAGCGCGCCCCAAATGAAGGCCTTTTTGCCATCTTCTAAAGTCGCAATTCCCTGACCGCCGGGAACGAATTTCTCAATCTTCGCTTTCATGTATAGATTATTATAGCAAATTATGTCATAATTTAGGCCGAGTCTAATGGCAAAAACTCGCGAGGCTTCGGCCTAGTTCTCTATCAGGAGGTGAGGATATGTACTGCATTATTGCGGCAATTTTGTCGTTAATAATAGCCTGCTTTATATTTGAATTAACGTGCGCACTGTTCATTGGCTGGCTGTTATTCTGCTTCATCTCGTTTGTTATGAGTCTATTTGGCCTTCAGCAGTACGCCTGGATGGTCTTTATTTTGTTTGTGCTTTTCGGTGGTCGAGACCATCGATGGTAACAATGGCTCAAAACATCAAAAAGCCACCGACCTTTGGGCCGGTGGCAATTTTTTATTCGTAACGTAGCGCGTCAATTGGGTTTTTATGGGCAGCACGACGAGCTGGTAGGGTGCCTGCTAAGAAGGCGATTACCATAATGAGGGCGGTGACCGCGATAATGTCTTGGATAGTGTACGCTACTAAATTAAACGTCGGGAAGCTTTCTAGGAAACCACCTTCGGCATGAAAGATGGCATTGCAAATATTGCCTAAGATGATTGATACGGTGATTCCGAATACTGAGCCCCAGAATCCTAGCATGATTGCTTCGAGACTAAAGCTAAAGAAGACGCGGACCGATGACATGCCGAGGGCTTTATCGAGGCCAATTTCGCGCGTGCGCTCTTGCACAGACATAAATAGCGTATTGATGATGCCGATTGCAGCAGCAATGAGGGCGATGAAGCCGAAGATCTTAAAGACGGTCAGAATAACGTCGAAGAAGGTTTTGATGGTGCCAATTATATCCTCAATAGTCATACCGGAAAGACCGATTTCTTCGAGTTTATCTTTGATTTCGCTGGCGGAATGATTTTTATAATCGAAACTGGCGGCTATAGCGTAAGTCATGTTTTTGACTTCGTCTGGGTAGCGTTTCATATTCTCGTTGTAAATATCGTCAGCGAGGATGTTATTTGTATAGGAATAGCCCATTGAAACTACGCCTGGCGCGATTACGCCGACGACCTTGGCTTCAAATGTTTTTTCCTTCTTAGTGAATTCATCTACGGTAACAAGTTTAATCTTTTCGCCAATAACGTCCTCATCAGTATACCCGAGTGCGTCGACATACTTTCTTTCGAGTAAGATCTGATATTCGTCGGCACGCAAATCGAGCTGATTGCCGGTAGTGAGTTCTACGCGGATATTTCCAGGAGGGAGTGCTTCGGCGCCGATTAGATATTTCTTGTCAGTTTTTTTGCTAGTCACATAGGCAATATTAAGCGTCTGTTCTTTGACGATGCTATCTGGGTCGATGCCGTCAACCTTTTTGAGTTTTTCGATTTGCTCATCAGTAATTGGGGACATGCCGGTCTGGAGCTTATCTGGATTATATTCGATTGGCCCACTATTGCTACCCATACTGCCTCGGAGGCCTTGAAGCGCATCCATAGAGTCTTTTGCGACAACTGCTAGGTAGCCGTCGCCCCCGTAGCTATCGACTTGCTGATCGATAAAGTCGTTTACACCGGCTTGGATGGCGGAGGTAGAAATAATTGAGAAAGATCCAATAAAGATAGCTAGAATTGTTAGGAAACTACGTAGTTTATTGCGTAGAAGATTCGCATTAGCGTCATGTATGATATCGATAATACGCATTAGTCATCCTCCTCTTCATCAATGTCGATGTGTTTAACGTGGCGTCTGCGATCAAGCATGCCGTCGATATTATTGTCGCCTTCAAAATTTTCTGGGATGGCGTCTTCGTCGTCCCAATCGTCAGAGTCGTCGTCGCCGACAATTTCGCGGATCTCATCGTCGCCATCATCGTCCGGTTCGAAATCATTGGCGGTATCTGAGACAATGCGACCATCTTTGATATTAATTTGGCGGTCACATTTGTTAGCTAAATCCTGATCATGTGTCACGATTATAAGCGTAATGCCTTTTTCCTTATTGAGCCGGAAAAGTAGATTTATAATTTTGTCACCAGTGGCAGAATCAAGGTTACCAGTTGGTTCGTCTGCGAAGATAACTTTTGGATTATTTACGATGGCGCGTGCAATACAGACGCGCTGTTTTTGGCCACCAGATAGATCGTTGGCCTTATTATTGCGCTTGTCGTCTAACTCAACGGTTTTAAGTGCGGATATAGCGCGACGGCGGCGTTCGCGGAAGCCGACGCCGGCAATTTTTAGTGGCAAAATGACGTTATTCAGAACGGTATCGTTAGAGTTCATAAAAAAGCTTTGAAAAACGAAGCCGAATTCTTTATTGCGGATACTATTTAAGCGGCGCGATTTGAGTTTAGCCGTCGGATGGCCGTCTAGTGTAATTTCCCCGTGACTTGGCTTATCTAGTAGCGCTAATAGATGCATTAGGGTTGATTTACCGGAGCCGGATTTGCCGATTATAGCGACAGTTTCGCCTTCGTGAATATCGATTGTAATGCCGCGCAGAGCGTCGAACTTATTATTTCGCTTCCCGTAGGTCTTGCGCAGGCTACGCGTGCTTAAAAGTATTTTGCTCATAAGATTATTTTAGCATATGCTTGCGAAATGGCTTATAGAGGTTGTAATCTAAAACTAATTGCACATTAAGATAGGGGGTGGCAAAGATGGAAAACTTCAGTTCCGATAATCTCTTCGAAGAGATGGTTATTAGCAAGATCCGATGTGACGAAGCGGGAATCGTAACAATCCCGATCGATGAGTATCGAAGATATCTCAATATTACGAAAGAAGAAAATGTTCGCCATGTAATTGGTTTTACGCTTCCGAGTGGTAGAGAGGGGCTCTTTAATTATGTTCTCGGGCTTGGTACGGATGAGGCGGTCTGGATCGAGCTAATTGATACGTTGTTTTATGACGCAAAGACAGAAGGTTATGAATCGATTAGTGGCAGTAATGTGTTAAATGGCGCCGCGTATCGAAATCTATACTCGGGCGAGGCGTTAATATGCGGGCGTATCATCTTAAACGAAGAAGGAGCCGTGTTGATTGAGGCTGCAATCACCGATGATATCGTGGCAGACTTTCAGATACATTTGACTCCGGATGATCATGGCATCCAACTATGCTCTTCCGATCTCGCCGAGTCGATGCATGTATGGAGCGATGGAAACAAAGTCTATATTGCGCCGTCGACGGTCATGGTATACCACGGTTTGCCGTCATAATTTTTGCCTAACGGCTCCCTGTTTTCGTGGGGGCCGTTTTTTATTGTTTGCTCGACAGCTGGCGCTAATTATGCTAGAATAACCAAAGATTGGACCGTCGCCAAGCGGTAAGGCACTGGGTTTTGGTCCCAGCATTCGCAGGTTCGAATCCTGCCGGTCCAGCCAATCAAGAAAAGCCCGAAGGGCTATTTTTTGTTGGCTGCCGACAGGGTGAGAGCCTAAGGTTCGCCCAATGCCCGGTTTTGCTAGCAAAACGACGGCGCATTGTTTATATCCTGCCGGTCCAGCCAATCAAGAAAAGCCCGAAGGGCTATTTTTTGTTGAACTGGCAAAATACTAAGAAAAAGACGTCAGATTCCTTTGCGAGTTGATAGTATAATTTAGATATGACGAAGAAGCGCAAACGATTTGTTTATGACAAGCGTGATGCGGTGGCATTGGCGCTAAACTTATGCCTAGTGATTCTTGAGATAAAAGGTATGGCGATTCGTATTTCGCGCCATGGTAGCTTTGGCGTGGAATATTACACGCAGGACAGTAACTTCTTAATGCTAATCGTGGCGGCGATGGCCTGTTTCTTTATCTTAAGAAAGATAATTGCCAAAAAAGACTTTCCGAGATGGTTCTCGATACTTAAATATGCAGCTACATTGGCACTATTGGTGACTTTTCTAGTCGTAGTATGCGTGCTTGCGCCGGGAATAGGTTTTCCTAAGGGCTACCAACTGATGGTCTTCACGGGCGCGATGTACTATACGCACTTTGTTTGTCCGATTCTGGCTGTTGTTTGCTTTTGCTTGTTTGAAAAACATGACTTAAATCGCAAGAATGATGCTCTTCTGGCAATTTCCTATACTCTTCTCTATGCGGTTGTTTTACTGATTCTAAACATTCTGCGTGTCGTGCATGGGCCATATCCGTTTCTAATGGTGTATGAACAACCGATTTGGGCGAGTATTTTGTGGTGTATAACGATTTTGGGTGGCGCTTATGTATTGGCGTTGTTGTTGAAGTATTTAAGAAAGAGAAAATGAGCTATACTAAGAATATGGAACAGCAGGATAATACGAGCGACGAGGATAAGGCCATTGAAGCACTCGAAATGAGTCGTGACGATGAAGATTCCGAGGAGCTGTGGGCTTGCAGTGAGTAAGATGTTAGACAACGAAAATGTAAAACATATTATCGGTGAGCAAGCGGAATATTTATTATTCCCTGCTTTGGAAAAATATCCTGAACTTGGCGCAGCCTTTGCAATAAAAGGTGCTAGAAATTATCATTATGAACCTAATTCGGATGAAGTGGACTATTCTGGTATCGCTAAAGAACTGAACATTGATGCGGAGAGTATCGTGATTCCGTTCCAAGAACATACAGCGACGGTAGCGGAATTTGATGATGTCGTGCGAGATTTTAAAGAGACGGACGGTCTTGTGACGGCAAAACGAGGCGTGACGCTTTGTACTAAGGTGGCGGATTGTATCTCTCTGCTGATTTATGACCCGGTTCATCATGCAATCGGTAATATTCATTCCGGTTGGCGCGGAACTTTACAAAAGATTGCTCTAAACGGTGTCAAAAAAATGGTGGAAGAATTCGACACAAATCCGGCGGATTTAGTATGTGTTCTTTGCCCAAGTATTCGCCAAGATCATTTTGAGGTGGATGCTGATGTCTATGAGGAGTTTGCAAATGTCTTCCCGCAAATAATTGACGAAGTGACGATTCAAAAAGGAAATAAATACTACATCGACACAGTGCGTTGCAACACTTGGATGCTGGAGCGGGCTGGCGTGGGGGCGGAGAATATTATCGACAGTGGCTTATGCACGGTTTGCCATAGCAACCTAATTAATTCTTTTCGCGGAAACGTAGAGGCGGAAAAACACTTCCGTAACCTGGCGTTAATCTGGCTAAAAGTGTAAAATAATAGTATAAGAAGTGAGGTTGAGGGTATGGAAGAAAGCGATAAGAAAAAAGCGATCATTATATTTGTGGTAATGGCCGTTCTAATGATTGGTATTTCGGTGTTTTTGCGTACTGGCTTTCAGGATATTAAACACGAGAAAATCAAGCCAACTAAACAGGAAACTACAAACTCTCAGACTACTGAACCCGAGAAGAAAGAGGAAGACGATATGAATAGTATTAAAGCCATCTCTGTCAGGATTGACGATATGACTTATATTATGTCGGTAGATGCCGGCAAAGCTGGGCAGGAATTTGCGAATTCCACTCCGTTTGATTTGAATATGAAGGACTTGAATGGTAACGAGAAATATTATGAAGGTAAAGATGCATTACCAACGGATCCTTATAAGCCTGGCCATATTGATGCTGGCGATGTCATGCTTTATGGCGATAAAACCATCGTAATATTCTACAAGTCGTTTGATACGGATTTTAGTTATACGCGTTTAGGTAAAATTAAAAACGCTAATTCTCTACAATATATGCTCGAAGGCGATGAAGTTAACGTGGAATTCTATAAATAGGAGGAATAATGAGTAAAGTATTAGTATGCTTCTTTTCAGCAGGCGGTGAGGATATTAGCGCTGGAGAGAGTAATGAACTCGGCAATACGGCTATGATGGCACAGTCGATTGAGGCGAAGCTAAAAGAAGATGGCCACGACGTGACAAGCTTTCAGATTCAACCAAAAGAGCCGTATCCAAAGGACTATGACGGTAAGCTTGTTAAGGCTACAGAAGAGCGCGCAATGCAGGAGCGCCCGATGTATGCTGAAGATGTACCGAATTTTGACGATTATGATACAGTTTTTATCGGTTATCCAATCTGGTGTAGCGATTTGCCGATGATTATGTATTCTTTCTTAGAAAGTCACGTGTTTACGGGTAAGATTGTGGTGCCATTTTGCACACATGGCGGTTCCGGCGAAGTGGACACTTTTCGGATCGTGCGCGAAAAAGCTGTAGGTTCCGCTCCAGAGCAAGGTTTGGCGATGCCGGGCGATTTAGCGCGCAAGCCTGGCGGCGTTAAACAAGTCAATTACTGGATCGATCAGTTGGCTATATAGCTTAAATAATAATCGTAGTTTCTATAAAAAATAGCACCCGAAGACGGTGCTATTTTTGTTTTGAGGCGTATTATGGTACGATTCTGACTTCTTGTGGTTGTTGCCTGTCGATGCCGGCTGCTTGGGCAAATGCCTCGTTGGTCTTTGCGGACAATTCGGAATTAGCTTTGATGTCGCCAATCTGTTTACCGAGCTTGGCCTGGATTTGTGCATCTGGTCTTGCGGCTGTGCCGTTGGCGATATCTTGAATATCCGCGACTCTACTTCCAGAGAGAGCCGAAGCAATTGCGATATTACCACCATTCGCCAGCTGCTCACCTGAAACGAATTGAGTATCGTCCACGCCTATTTCCTGGCGTTTAGCGATAACTTTCGCCAAACCAGTCGCCTGTGCGCCAGACATGCCAGAGCCAATTGCCGTCCCCATTTGATCTCCGGTGAACGACGATGCCCATGACGAGTCTGCGTTGGTTGCGATCCAGTTTGCAGTATCCTTGTCGAGCCCCTCGACTGCGCCGTCGCCGGCATCCCTAATTTTAGCCTGTACTTCTTTCTTCATGCTCGCGTCGCTTAGGCCACGTATGCTGCCGGATGATTCGCCACCAAGAACTTTGGCGTAGGCTTGAAGTATTGGATTGCCCTTCTGGCTTCGTAATGTAGACATGATGGCCGTGCGCTCTTTATCTGACATATTTTTCCATTTATCGGTTTTAGACAATCCATCGACGATCGTTAGTAATTGCTCTTGGTCGATTTGTCCTAATTGGTTCATACCGGAGGTGACCATTTCTAGATCGCCGGAATTCCATGCTGATTCGATACTATTGGCGATACCGTCTTTCGAGAGTGTTGAGTAATATTCATCACTAAGTTCACTCTGCTCTTTGCGGTAAGCCATATCATTGCGTCTTGCTATATTGTATCTTGCGCGTTGTGGAGCTTTTAGTTCGTTAGGGCTTTTGCCAGCGTATTTCGCCATTGTCCGTTGTGCACGGTTGAAATTCTTTTCTTTTCTTCGCGCAGACGTGATGGCGTCTCGATCTTCTTTTCTGCGCGTCTTGTAGTCGTTTAGCCAGGTTTGATTTAGTCTCTCTTCGGCAGGTCGTCTCACCGCACCATGCACGTTACCTTGTAGCTTATTAACCATATTGCCAATGCCGGCGATGCCATTCATTCCTTTTCTAATAACGCTCGGGATGAAGAATATTGGTGCAATGGCTACAGCGGCGGCAGACAGGATAATGCCGAGGCTTGTTATTTGCGATGAGCCTTCGGAGACGAGTAAGATTTTGGAGACGAAGTCGCCACCATAAACGAGAGCGGCACAAATCGGGTAGGCAACAAGCATGCCCTTAAACGCCTCGAACCATTTATCGAATAATTTTTTCGTATTAGGTAATATATAGGCTGCAAATGCCATCGGCGAGATGACGACTAAGATGACGGCGATAGCTTGACGCAGGGCGAGCATAATGAAGAGGAATAGGATACCAACTGCGAGCGACACTACCGCTAGTAATGCTGGAATTAGAATTGCCGGACCGGCGGCCAGGAAAGCGCCAACGCCGAGAACGGCGGCAATACCGACGACTACGAGTATGCCAGCCTCGAATTTACCAGTGACGGCGGCGGCTTTTTCTGGGTAAAGATTGACGGAAAGGCCTGAAATTGTGGAGTCAAGATCTGAGCCCATATTCTTAAACATACTACCTACGGCGCGGCCGAGAATATTCGACATATCGACCGCAAGTTGGCAAATAAGATATGACATATTGATTAAGACTGCGCCTATGATAAGTTTTGGCAGAATTTTCTTAATGCCGTAGTTATCGATACCTACGCCGGTAAGCTGTGAAAAGATGACAAATAAGAATACTATTACAAAAGCGAGGTTTGCGAAGCCTTGGAAAATACCCCAAATACGCTGAACAGTAGCGCCACCTTGAGAATCAGCATCGAAGAGTACGGCGTCGATTTGGAGATACGGCTCAACGAGACCGGTATAGAACATTTTTACGCCATTTGAAGCGAATTCGATGATTGGACAGACAATCCAGCCGAGTGCGCCGGCGTTGCTATAACAGTCAATCTCGCGCTTCTCGGATTCGGTGGTTTCTTCTTCCCCTGCAGTGGTGCCAGCTGGGTCGTCTAGTTCGGTAATAGATAGCGTTTTGAAATACTCAACTAAGTCGTTGTAGCCTATACGTTTCGTAAAAGTGCCGCCACTGTTTGATGAGAGGCCGCTAACTTCGTTATTATTCTTGCCACTATTATCTCGGGAGGCGTGCGCCGTAATATAACATTTCTCGGTTACTTTTGTTTCTCCACCTTTGAACCATTTTATTGGACCTTGGTAATTGTTTGCCGACGCGGCTGACTCGTCGATTTCGCTACAATCAATTTTAGCTTTATAGAGTGTCTCCAGGTAGTACATGTATAAATGTACTTGCTCTTGTGCGCTTATTTTGAGGGTTGAGTCTACGGATGACTCAGAAACGCCAAGTAATCCAGCGGCAGCCTTTTTGCCTGGCGAACTATCTAGCTCGTAACCTGATGTTTGTTGAGCTGCTTCGGTGCTTTCCCATTCGCCAATGCCGGCGTAAGTGGTTTTAGCTTTAACATATGAAGAGTTATAGGATGTCTCATATTCGGCGTGGTTTAAAACACTGTTTTTTGCGGTGCCGAACGATGAGTTCATACTATTTTTGAATGATTCCCACGTTACGTTAGTGTATGAGATAGATTCATACGTATATTCTTCGCCATAGGCACCTATGGTTTTTTTGGTAGCTACTTTAACGGCTTTTGCGTTTTGGTCTACATACAGAACACTGCCATATCCCGTGAAACCAATACCGTAGCCAGTATTTCCGCCGTTATTGATCATCTTTGGCGTACTGTCGATTTTGCCATTTGTAATTTTTTCGACACAGATAGGATTAGTAATAACGGTTTCTTGTGTATCGGGTTTATTTTGAATGGAGGATACGGCGTCTTTATAAGTTACTTTTGTGAATTTACCATAAACACATTTTCCGTTTTCTAGTGTGGCATTAGTTACGGCTTTATATCCGGCATATTTGGTGAGGAAATCGGCTGCGGAATTTCCACCTGAGGGAACTGCGTGCCCGGCTATTTCGAAGGCGCTTTTAATACTTTGAATACCATCACTGTAGCCTTCGACCAAGTCTTTACAGTTTAAGTTTTCATCTTTAATGCTTGAGAAAACGCTTCCTGAAGGAATAAGGTAGCTGCTGCTATTTGCGCCATTATTATGCAATGTTGAAGCGCCACGAAAATCTCCAATAGCCGCAAATTTTGGCGTCATGTAACTTGGATAACATTTCATCAAATCTTTTACGACGGCACGTTTTAATATGCTACCAGTATCGTAGGCGGCATGAACATCGGTATGGGAAAACGTCCCGAAAATGAACGCTAGGGATAATATTAATAGTAGCCGTACTATTCTATTCTTTGATTTGTTCATAGATGCTCCATAATTGTGTGCAGACTTTTTCGTTGGCTATCATCATTACGTTTCGTTTCTGATCATAGAAATCGTTTTTATCGGTAATTAATGATTGTAGCGGAGTGCTATTCTCGTATTTCTTATAGCAGATGCCGGTCAATATGCCGTCTTCTGATGAACATTTGTTGTCTTTATAAAACGCTATTATGTTTATGATAGATTCGTAATAATTGATTGCGTCCCCAATATATGTGGAGGAATAATTTTCTGTTGCATATTTTTTATAAAAGTTTTCAACGTCGGATAATGCACTGTCTCTGTTACTTTGCAAGAATTTCCTTATTAGTATTTCTTCGGAGTAGTCGCCATATATGGCGTGTGAATACGATAGCTCGAAATCGCTGGCGTAATCTGCAATTTTTGTGCTATACTCTGTTCTTTCTGGATATAGCTCGTTGATTTTGTCTTTGACCTTTGTAAATTTTTCGTTAGCTGTCCTGTAGAAGTTGGTCAAAGCGCTAGGGTCTTCTTGGCGATATATTTTTGTAATGTTATATTCCTTGCTTTGATCATACTCTTCGATATTATCTTCCGAATCGGTACCGTCCAATATGAAATGCGCGTATTGGTTAAAAACTTTTCGTATTTCGCGATTGTTGGTGGATATTTTTTGTTTCAACATACTGTTCGAAACGGACGGAACGATGACGGTAAAAACTAGAATCGCAGCAACTATAATTACCCCGATCCCCGCCCCGATAAGGAGTAATTTATTTTTGCCCTTTGGCTGGTTGATAGGAGTACTGGCGACAACCGCATCGCTGAAGAATTGTGGAACGTTTGATTTTGGAGCTTTTCCTTGATAGTGATTGCGGTTACCGAACGGGTTATTGCCGATATGGCTTGTGCTGGCTGACGTCTCTGTCTGTTTGTCTGATTCAGCTTGTTCTTCTTTGGTGGCAAAAATATCTACTGGTTCAGTATCGGCTGTTTCTGGCGCAGCATTAGCATTCGTTGGTTCGATTGGCTCTTCGTGTGAGATTTCGGTCTCTGAGTTCGACTCGACGGGTGTTGCTTCATCTACATCCTTACGGCTGTCTTTAGACGAAAAATCCGGCGCTTCATTAGGCGCCTCGTCTGCTTGGGGCCCGTGCGGAATTTTTACGTTCCCATCGTTGTTCATATGTATATAATTTTAGCACAAGCGCGATGCGAAAAACAACTGATTTTAAGCTTATTTTTTGTGGACGGTGAAGAGTCCGAAAATGTCCGCAAAGCTGAAAATAATTAGCATCACGCCAAGTATTTGCAGGAATATGTCCGGAATGAGAATTTTGCCCATAATACAGAGTACGCCGCAGATGAGGCTGATGCATGATGAGATGAGCGGTATCTTGGCGGCATCTTTATTGAGCTTGCGAAGTTTAAGTGAATCTTGGAGGCGAATCATGCTTTCGAAAATAATGAAAATACCGACAACGAAGGAGATTATATCTTTAATAAAACTAGTTTGCGTAATGAGGAAAATGCCCGCAATTACCATAGCGATGCCGGCAATTAGTTTAGTAGAGTCGGAGGCTTTCTTATCTGAGCGATAAAAAGCAATAAAATTATATGCGGCATAGAGAATAAATAGGCCGCCGATAGCCATTGAGATACCGTTGACGATTTTGTCTGCCCAAATCAGTAAAGAAATACCCAATATGAGCATAATAATGTCGATTAGGGCTGGAGCCAAGAAAGTTTTAGAACTACTATTTGATGTAGCTTTTTGATTAACGATTTGCCCCTCTATAATATCGGTATTCTTGTTCTCTGCCATATTCTTATTATACTACTATGCCGCGAAGCCTGTTTCGACTACAAACGTAAAAATAATTAAAGCTATTAAAAAGCAGCTTGAGAAAGTGGCGAAAATAATATCGCCGCTTTTCTGTTCTGGTTCGCCTGGGGAGCGTTTAGAGTGGTCACTGATAAACATTGCAACTGCGAAAATAGCCCCTGTAGCAATTTCGGCTGCGTAGATACTGTAGTAAATGGAGCTTTGCATTTCAGTATGATTCATTAAGAAGATATCAACTAGTAAAATTGCGCCCGCAATCGTAAAACCGATGGTGTAATTAGCGATGGAATAAAATTTGCCAGGAATTTTTGTATAAAAATAATTTTTAGCGCGTAGATAGGAAATACAAACAAACATGAAAGCAATTACGGCAATTGCGCTGAGCGGATGGTTGCTTAAGACAAAAATTGTGAGGAATAATAATGATATAGCGACAGATACAATGGCGAATATCTTTTTCCTTGGCATCTATAATAAATCTTTTTTCTTTAATATTATCGCGGTTATGACTGAAATAGCAAATGATGCGATTAAAATAATCCAAGCTGCAGCGGGATCGGTACCAATTATGCCGAAATGGACGTTCATGCCAAGGAAGGACGAAATCATGGTTGGAATAGAAAGAACGATAGTAACGCCGGCAAGAAACTTCATGATGTTGTTTTGGTTATTACTAACAATAGTGGCGTAAGTTTCGGTCATGGATTGGATGATTTCGCGATAAATGCCAGCCATATCGATAGCCTGGTTATTCTCAATAATGGCATCTTCGAGCATATCGAGATCGCCCTCATAAAGCGGAACGACAACACCTTTATTGATGCGTTCGAGTACAAGATTGTTTTCCTTGAGAGAAGTCGTAAAGTAAACGAGCGTCTTTTCGGTCATGAGTAAATCGACGATATCTTCGTTCTTGGTGGCTTTTTGTAAGGTCTCTTCCCTGATTTCGATTTTGTGATAGATATTATCGAGAACGCGAAGATATTCGGCTGCAGATGCGTTCATGATTTGAATGATGAAACGAGTTTTCTTGGCGGTGCGAAAATCGCGGACAAGATTTTTACGGAAATTACGCAAAATTGGCGTTTTGCGTGGTGAAATAGTAATTACAAAATTGTTATTTGTGACGATAATACCAACTGGATAGGTGATATATTCTGCGTCATCGTCGACGGCTGGAACATCGATTACGATAAGAGTGGCGTCTTTAGAAGTTTCGACGCGTGGTAACTCATCGTCATCGCGCATTTTAGTAAGTAGGTCGGAATCGATTTTTGTAATTTCTAGTACTTCAGCAATTTCTTCGTCGGTTGGTGAGACCAAATCAATCCAACAGTCGGTTTCGGCTTTTTCGAGTTTGACGATATCTTTGGTTTCTGGATCTGTTTTGTAAAACCGCAACATGAATGATGCCCTCTTTTATTGTTTATACTTCGATTAATTGATAATCGCGCGTGCCAAGACCGAGGTTTTCGGCATATGGCAGTATTTCACGACCTAGGCGACTTTCTATGCGTTCTTTAAGCTGCTCGGCGCCGGGATCTTGGCTATTCCATATCATATCTATGAAAGCTTGGTCGTTGGCGACTGGATCGAGACTGGCTACGATACCTAAGTCTTTCATGACCGGGTCGCCTTGCTTAGCATCGCAGTCGCAATCGACTGAAAGCGCATTCATAACTGTAATATAAACGATTTGCTTTCCCTGTCCCTTTAGATAATCTGAAACAGCAGTGGCGGCTTCGGCCATGGATTCAATAAAGTCTATTTGTTCAAATTTTACAGCCCAGCACAGGGTTGGACTTTCAGTTTTGCCGCAAGAATGAATATAAGCTTTGCCTTTGCGCGAGGCGATACCGATGGATTGGTTTTTGAGGTTTGCGCCAAAACCGCCCATCATATGACCTTTGCCGTGCGCAAGATTAATAATAGAATCGTAACGATCGAAATGATCGCCGATAAGGTCGTATTTTAGATGTTTGCCTTTGTTGACAGGAATTTTCTTGTCGCCGTCGGCGTCCATGATGTCTACTTCGGCAAAGCTGGTGAAGCCATGTTCTTCGGCGACTTTAAGATGATCTTTGGCTTTGTTGCGCGCGCCACCATAGGCAGTGTTGCATTCGATAATAGTGCCGTTAAGGTTTTTCACAAAAGGTCCAATTAAGTCGGCTTTGAGGTACCCTTTAGCGCCTTTTTCGCCGGTAGATACTTTTACGCCCACTTTCCCTTTCAGCGTGATGCCTAGGGCGTCGTAAACTTTCTGGAGTGATTCGGGAGTGATTTCTCTCGTAAAATATACCTTTGCTTTGTCCATGCTTATATTTTAGCATGTTTAAAGTGTTACAATAAATACATGAAAAAACGCACGAAGTTAGCTGACCGTAAGCTTCCGGATTATACCAAGGGCGAAGAAATATTCAATATGGTGACTCATATTGTGGGCGGTGCGTTTGGAATTGTTCTATTGATTCTCTGTATCATTATTAGTGCGATTCATGGTAGCGTAGCAGGCATTTTAACCGGTATCGTGTTTGGCGTTTGCATGATTGTGCTCTACACGATGTCGGCGATATATCATGGCTTGTCACCACGCCTAAAAGGCAAGAAAGTGATGCAGATATTGGACCACTGCTCGGTGTTTTTGTTAATTGCTGGCACTTATACTCCAATCACGATATGCGCACTTGCGAAAGCCGATCCGGCCTTGGCATGGGTGATATTTGGTGTAGTATGGGGGGTTTCGATTATTGGAATTGTTTTAAATTCGATAGATATAAGTAAGTATATGCCTTTTTCGATGGTTTGTTATATTGCGTTGGGCTGGTGTATTATTCTGTCCCTGCCACAACTAATGACAGTTTTACCAATGATGGCGATAGCGCTGCTCTTTTGTGGCGGTGTGGCTTATACGGCGGGCGCAGTGATGTTTGGTTTAGGCACGAAGAAACGCTATATGCATTCGATTTTTCATATTATGGTTGTGCTCGGAAGCGTCTTCCATGGTTTGATGGTTTTGGTATATGTGTTGTAGAATGTAATTAGCTCCAAGATGCGTTTTTGGAGTGAACCTTTATTTTTTTATTGCTAAAAGGGGGTATCGAAATGGAACAGAAAGCAATTAAAGACCTGATCGAGAAAAGTGGTGTACTTGGCTTTGATTTCGAGAACGATGACGTCTGTGTGACGTGGGAGGTGACGCCCGGTGCGGGCATGATGCTAGCACGTCGTGTCGCTGACTACGACGACGGCGACTACGAAGAAGAATGTTTCGCTGTACCTTACGCCGAACTTAATTCGGTCGATGCGCTCTACGATGATATCTTGATTGATTTCGTTGAATTCTACTTTGACAGCTTACGTGGCGGCGATGGTGACGAGTGGAACCTTTTCAGCGACATTGCTTCGCCGGCCGATGAAGGGTTGCGGGAGATGCTGTCTTTCTTTGGCAAAACCTATGGCGAGTTTCTGTGCAGGGTTTTCTTTTGGTACGGCATTTTTATCGAGACGGATGAGCTTGCCGACGAGGATGACTGCAGCGAGAGCGGGCTGAATGAGGATGAGCGTCTCGTGAAGAAAGTTCTGGATCGTTTAGGCGAACGTACTCTCGACATCTACTACGACGAGATGGGTGCTGGCTATTATTGGGTATTTACCCTGGAGCACGATGAGATTTGGTATTCGAGTGAGTGCTACGGTTGTAGTGACTATGGCTATTATATCGGCGATCCGGAATATGGCCACATTTCTATCTATGATGCCGACGCCGTGTTCTCGTTGAGCGATTTTATCCGCGCGCAGCTGAGTTTTGGGGATTATAGGCTGGAAGATAGCGGTAATTGCCTGGGCCTGCTCGGTATTGAGCTTGATGAAATCTGATGTTTTGATAAGCAATTGTTCTTTTTTGCCCGGCGTCAACTATTGACGCTGGGCACTTTTTTCTTGCATTTTTTAGTTGTCTGTGATATTATGATTTCGGGATAAGCGCCCCCCCGCTTATCCCTTTATTGTTATATGGGGCGTCTTTTATTAATTGGGGCATTAGCTCAGTTGGCTAGAGCGCCTGCTTTGCAAGCAGGAGGTCAAGAGTTCGAGTCTCTTATGCTCCACCAAATTATCTTTAATTAAACTTTTGTATATAAAAAAGAAGCATGGTGAGGTGCTTCTTTTTTTTTGTTCTATTTTAGTACCTAGTTGGTAACTCTCTTGAGAATACGGTCACTGCCTGACTGTAGCGCGTCATTTGGCCGTAACTCCAGAGATAGGTATACGGGTTGAGATCGAAGAGCTCGGCACGTTGGGCAGAAGTGGTGTCTCTACCGGCACCGTAGGTGCGGTTAAGGATAACCTTCTTAGAGATGACGGGGCCTCTAAAGTGAAGCTGGTTATTGCAATCATCTGCGTCAATATTGCCAATAGCAGCTAGGCTGTAATCTTTC
>JAGCSL010000092.1 GCA_017964115.1 Candidatus Saccharimonadota bacterium | reverse complement strand
CAATTTTTTAATTGGAGGTGGCGTGTTCTATCCGAACAGGCAAGTTTTGGGGGATCAACTTGCAGAAAAACTAACACAGTTCAAAGACACCGATTCAATTATTTTTTGCTTGAAAAAAATCTCGTTAGTATCTTGTATTGAATTAGCGGCACATTTGCATGCCTATATCTATATTTTGCAATATGCTGAAATTCAGGATCCATTCGATCTAACGCGTACATTAGGCGCAATCACGCAGAAAGGTGACTTCGTCCTAAACCCAGCGATTTCGCGGGCAGAGTACGAATATATTGCTATGGACTTTATGAGCGTAATCGAGGAACGCAAACGTGATGCTTTCTCCCAGATTAACTCCATGGCCGATCCGAATCCGAACTTCGATATGAATGCGTTCAATAACCGCAATATCATACTATTCTCGGATATCTTATCTACGCAGATTCAGATAGAAGTCGCACTGCACATCCTAAAATCATACCAGCCAGCTTTAATCACTGGCGTTTGCGGAAACATTACTTCGGAGATTTCAGATAAATTCAATATCGAGACTGACGGCGTCACCTATATGGACGTGTTGCCAAATACCTTCTTCGAAGATGACCATTATTTTGATCAACCAGACAGTTTCACGGAAGAACAAAAAATTAAGATGGCAAATAATATTAGCCTGTATTGGGCATAAAAAGGAGACCAAATGGACCAACCAAACAACCAAAACCTGCTCGTCGATAGCGACCTTATCGACGCCAAAAAAATCGTAGAGAAAATCACCGCCGCCTACCAGAAGAAGGTCGTGGGCCAGGACGAATTGCGTCTCTCAATGCTAGTCGCATTGATTGCGAACGGCCACGTATTGCTAGAATCCGTGCCAGGTCTTGCTAAGACTTTGGCTGCCAAAACTATTTCTGAAGCTTCGAGTGGAACCTTCAGTCGTATTCAATGTACGCCAGATCTCCTCCCAAGCGATATTATTGGTACTCAGATTTATAACTACAATACGGGTTCGTTTGAGACTAAAGTTGGTCCAGTCCATGCGAACTTCATTCTCCTCGATGAAATTAACCGTTCTAGCGCAAAAACCCAATCCGCTATGCTTGAAGCCATGCAGGAACGCCAAGTATCAGTCGGTGGCGTGATGTATAAAATGCCAGAACCATTTATCGTACTTGCAACTCAGAACCCAATTGAGCAAGAAGGTACTTATGAGCTTCCAGAAGCACAGCTCGACCGCTTCCTCTTGAAGGAAATTGTTAACTATCCGAGCCGCGACGAAGAGTTGCAAATTCTCAATTCGACACTCGACGGTGTAATTGCTTCCCCGCTCGCGGAAAATGAAAAAGTTGCAATTACTGATATTCAAAAGTTGCAAAAATATGCTGAGCGCGTGGTAGTTGACGATTCAATCAAAAATTACATCATCAACATCGTAACCGCAACTCGCAACCCGCGCGAGTTGATTGACGCAAGCCTGGCGCGTTACGTCGAATACGGCGTTAGCCCACGTGGCGGCATCGCTTTGATGAAGGTCGCACAAGCAATCGCCTTGATGGAGGGTCGCGCTTACACAACGCCAGACGATGTCAAGCGTCTCCGTTATGCCGCTTTGCGTCACCGCATTATTCTTAACTTTGAAGCGGCAGCCGACGAAGTCCATCCAGAAGCAATCATTGACGCAATTTTCGCAAAGATTCAAACCCCATAATTAAAGGAAAAATAACAAAGAAAAAGCATGGCAGGTTATCTCGTAAAAGTTCGGAAGAAGATGGACATCCACTCGATGCACCGAGTGCGTAATGTCTTGACCGGTAACTACGGCTCTGTATTTAAAGGACGTAGTATGGATTTTGACGATTTGCGCGAGTATAACTACGGCGATGACATTAAAGATATCGACTGGAAAGCAACCGCGCGCTCACGTAGCGTAATGATTCGTCGTTACATCGCGATTCGTAAACATAACATCCTAATCGTTGCCGACAGCGGCAATTCGATGGCAACCTTAGCCCCAAGTGGCGAAACCAAAGGAGAGGTGGCAACTTTTTGCGCCGGTGTCATGGCCTACGTCGCTCAGCACCATAGCGATTTAATCGGTATGATTTATGGCAATATGGGCGGTAATACGCGCTATGCAATGAAAGAAGATACGGCGTATCTGGAGAATTTCCTCAAACACTACGCTAATTCAGTTAAGCTCGATAATCCTGAAAGTAACATTAATGGCTTGCTGAGCTATGTTGCTAAAGGTTATCGCGAACGCTTATTTATTATCGTCATTACCGATCCAGACAGTGCTGAAACGATTGATAGTGAAATTCTACGCAAGCTGAATGCCCGCCACGAACAAATGTTTATCCTGATTGAAGATTCCCCAATGACGAATGAGGCACTTTATAGCGAAGAAGTGCGCGATATCGAAGGAAAAGTACGTCTACCACAGTTCTACCGTAAGAATAAAAAGTTAGCCAAGGCCGAAAAAGATTTCCGTGAAGCACAAAGGATTAAGATCAAAAAAGCCTTGCACCATTTCCGTATCGCCAGCACCTTTATCGATAGTACCGATCATGCCATTCCGGCCATTGTAAGAATGTTAGAGGAGCAGAAGCATGCAAGACGTAAGTAAGCTAATGAATGGTCCGTTCTACTATAGCTTCATTTGGCTAATTATTGGTCTACTCTTTCTTGCTATAGTGATTGGGATTATAGCTGTGATTTTCTATATCACGCGCCGAAAAGAGATCAAGAGCTTGGCGAATTTAAAACCGCAAGCACCGAAAGTTATTGATATTGAGGCATTGAAGGCTAAATATCTTGCGATGGTCGATGAGGCTGAACGGTTATTTAAAGAACGCAAAACAAAGGCTTCAGTCGCGCACCAACAATTAAGTCTAATTGTGCGCCTATTCTACTATGAGGCACTTGGTTTTCATGCAGATATTCTGACTTTGACCGACCTAAAGAAATCTCGTCACGAACACTTAACGCAAGTAATTGAAGAATATTATCCAGATGAGTTTGACGGACTAGAAAAAGGCTCGGTGGCTCAGTCGGCCGAAAAAGCGCGCGAATTAATTAAGGAGCAAGGGCAACAATGAGATATTCTTGGTTATTTATTTTGCCGATTTTTGCAATTATTGCTATCGTGTCTTATTCGCTCTATCGTTTTTATTCCAAAGAGCGCACCGTTAAGAAAGTTGTAATGGTTTCGCATAGCAAGAAGATCCGTAACCTTCCAGAATACGACAAAGCGCGCACACGCTATCGTATCTTGCTTGTAGCGATGGTCATTACCTTCACTGTTTCACTTATCTCAGTTACTATTTCGGCATCACGTCCAATTTCCGTTGGCGTTGTGGAACCAGAATATAGCACACGTGATGTGATGCTTTGTATTGACGTAAGTGGCTCTACTAGCAGTTCTCGCGAAGACCTCATTAAATACCTGGGCGAAGTCGTCGAGCAACTCGATGGACAAAGAGTCGGCGTGACGATTTTTGCCACAAAAGCCACCTTGCTGTCACCACTAACCAGTGACTACGCATCCTTACACTCTACACTAGAAATGCTGAGAAGTAGCTTCTACTTCAATGGCCAATCGAGAGTTAGTTTCTACACCGATGCCGTCGGCTATACGTCTAATATCGGTACGGGCGTAGTCAACTGCATTAATAACTTCGACCAACTTCAGAATAAAGAACGCTCCTTGTCGATGATTGTTGCAACTGATAATGGTCAAACGGAAGGTTCCATCACTATAGAAAAAGCTGCCAATTACGCCAGACGTTATGGGATAACAATGTACGGAATTGATACTGAGCACGTAAACACTGGCGCGAATCTCCCCGCGAATAGTAAAGCATTTAAGGCTGCGGTTTTAAATACTGGAGGCACTTACTATTCCTTGAGTGCGAGCGGTTTATCTACGGATGAGGTAGTTGATGAAATTCTCAAACAGGAATCCGTAAAACATGAGAGCGAACGCAAATATGTACATATCGATTCGCCAGTTATTACTACAACTGTTGCAGCTATATCTACGGTACTGTTCTTAATTATCGCGTGGAGGATTAGATTATGATTTTTAAGCCAATAATTCCGATTTATGCACTAATCATCTTAGGTGCATTAGTAATAGGATTAACTGTCTTTTGTATCATTAATCGAAACCATAGAAAAATGAGCAATTTCATCCGTCTGGGAATTTCTATCTTGCTGATCCTGGCTATGCTGAGACCTATGGTTCCATTTAAAGCTAAGAATGAGGAAGCGCGTACGAATATAGTACTTTATTTCGTCGTCGATAACACGGGCAGTATGGCCGTTAAAGACGAGGGTGGAATTGCGCGCGAGGATGCTTTAAAGCAGGATATGCAGGATATTATCAATAGTTTTGAAGCACCTAGAGTTGCAATTTTCGCGCAAGATGCCGTGACATATCGTATGATGCCGGCTACTTCAGACGTAAAAACAGCTTTGAGCTTGGCGGAGAATCTTCATGCTAAAGCTACACTATCCAGCGAAGGGACCGATCTTAAGAAATTATTCACCGAAGCATCAAATTATATGAATAACTATCTCGAGTCGGATAAAGATGCCGAATTTATCGTTTTCCTAATGAGCGACGGCGAAGATGCAATTAATGGATCGACAGAATACAATATCGAGGATGGCAGTTTCGAGAAAGCTACTTATGGTGCGGTAATTGGATATGGGTCGGCCAAGGGTGGACAAGTTCCGAATATCATTGAAGATTACAGTGGTGGTATTATCACCTATCGTAAAAATAAAGATATTCCATATATTCTTGGAAAAGATGGTCAGGAAGTTGTTTCTTCTATGAATGAAGGGTATTTAAAGAGCGTCGCTAAATCGTACAATTTTACTTACACTAAAGCTGGCGACATTAAATCGCTCGTCGAAACAGCAAAAGGAAAGGTCGGCAATAAACTTGTGTTTGAAGAAGTAGTTGATTCAACAACGGCTTTCGAGCTATATTGGATTTTCATGTTATTTACATGCGTATTATTATTGATTGAATTCGCAAGAGACTTTAACGGCATCTTAGCAGAACGTGAGGCGAAAAAATGATTAATCTAGACCCGTCACTACTAGACCAAGACAAAACACGAAAGGAAAAGCGAAAGTATTTATTACGTCTTTATCTAATCCCGATTACACTTTTCCTCGTAATAGCTTTATTCTTTCTATCGACTTGGTTTTACAACTTTATTTACTTTATTAGCTACAGCAATAATAATTTTCCAATTGCACGCGATTTAACCGAGACGCGTTTCTTAATTAATATTCTCGAACCTTATATTCCAAACTACAACCAAGGCGTAGCCCATATGCGCATGGGTGAATTTAAGAAGGCGGAAGAAAGTTTCCAAAAAAGCGTTGAGCATAATCCGCCAGAGGATAAGATTTGTAAAGTTTACGAAAACTACTCACTTAGTGTCGAAAAACAGGCCGACGAGCGCCGCGCAGGTGGCCAATATGGTGAATCGGTTCAGCTTTATTATTACGCAGAAGCACTTCTATACAACCACGGCTGCGCCGGGAAAAATGGAGCTGACGGCAGGTCGTATAATGCGGATGCCGCCGCAAGCCGCGTAATAGATAGCCGCAACGATGCGATTAGTGAAATGAATAATAGTTACGACGAAAATGACACTTCTATCGAGAAGGCACGTGAGAAAGAAGTGACCGACGAAGATTTAAAAGAGAGTAAAGAATATAAAGTAGATCCAAATAGCGCGCAGGGTATGTCCGACATATATAAACGCGGTGAAGGCTATAAATGTAACGTTGCGGAAGGAGATTTGTGCTGGTAATAAAAAGTCCCCCGGTTGGGGGATTTTTTATTTGGCCAATCTTTGCAACTCAGCCATAACGACTTCGTGAATTATCTTACTTGCTTCCGCGATTGATTCTTCGTCCGTAAACTTCCCCATCGTAATGCGCAATGAGCCAGCGATTTCTTCATCACTCAATCCGATCGCCTGAAGCGTAGCGGATTTTACGCCTTTGCTAGCCGCGCAAGCAGCGCCAGTTGAGACATAGACTTCCCGATCCTCTAGTGCATATATTAACCGCTCGGCGTCGAGTCCAGGTAGCGTAATAGGTAAAAAGTTTACAAGTTGAATCTTCTCCTTGCCGAGAAAACAAATGTTTGGCAAATCGGCTAAGCTTTGGCGGAACTTGGTTTTTAACATTTGCAAACGTTTGCGCTCGCCATTGAGATGTTTCTCCGCCTCCGTAATAGCTGCCGCAAAAGCAATCGTGGCCGGAACGTTTTCAGTACCACTGCGTAAGCCCATTTCTTGACCGCCACCAACCGCGAGAGGCTTTAATCTCACATTGTGGCCAACGTAGAGCGCCCCAATCCCCTTCGGACCGTAAACCTTCGCGGCATTAAGCGTAATCAAATCTACACCGAGGCGATTAATCTTCACTTCCATGAGACCTAAACCTTGCGATGCATCGATGTGAAAATATAGTGGAGTTCTCTCGCCGGCAAATGCACGGCGCTGGCGCTCTTCAGTAACAATACGAGCCAGGTCCGATATCGGCTGAATCGTGCCTAATTCAGAGGAAACTAAGCAGATAGAAATAAAATGAGTTTTAGCGGTAAGTTTAGCCTTAAAATCATCAATGTCTACGCGGCCATTTTTGTCGACATTAACGGTCTGATATTTGCCGACGCGTTTAGCGTTTTCAATCACAGACGGGTGCTCAACTGCTGAAATGAGAACTTCTTCATCCTGATTTGCGGCGATGAGCGAAAAAGCTAAATTAGTCGCTTCGGTGGCGCCGGACGTCATAACCAAATCCGCGCCTTTCGCGCCAATTACATGGGCAATATCATCTTTTGCAGCTTCATAGGCGCGACGAACATTGACGGCTGGCAAATAAGCGGCCGATGGATTAAAAAAGTCATCACTAAAATATGGCAACATTGCTTTGACGGCCTTGTCGGAAACCGGCGTTGCAGCAGCGTAATCGAGATAAATCATGCTTCTATTTTATCATGACGCCACATTTTTGAAGGTAACGTCAAGTAAACTACCGGAAAGATTGCCAACGAAGAAATCAGCGCAAACGGCATCAATAGGTTATCATAGCCCAGGCTAACAAGCGCCAATACGACAGAAATTGTCACAACTCTACCAACAGAAAGAAATACTTCTGCGATTGATTCGATTTCAACATGATAAGTATCATCAGTGAGATGCCTGCTTAAGATGTCTTGCAGGCGCGTCACGGTTAGAGTGCTATTATAGAAGCTTTCGATAATTGCTTGCGTAAACACATAGAATACGATTGCGATAAGTTGATTGTCCGGAACGATTATTGCCACAAGAGGTAATAAAACTACCGGTGGAAGAATGGTAAATAATATCGTTTTTTGCGCGTATTTATGATGATCAAAGTGTCGATATAGCCAAAGAACTACTATAGCAACAAACGAGGCTAACGCCGTAAAAATACCTAAATCTAGATCTGAACCCGTATTCTTATACACATTAATTTGTGCCACCATTAAATAGCCCGCGCTACTAACAACTACACCGCGCAAGAGCGAAAGGTAGATGATTTTATGCATCGAATCATGTCTGAGCATAAAGCGCGCAACGTCCATAATGGAGTGTTTTTTGACATGTTTTTGCTGCTCGGTCGGGCGAAACAGAAGTGATAGCAAAAGCTGAAAGATCGAAATCACTAAAATAATATTCGCCGTGCGTATGTAACTAGATGAACTAATAACAATACCAAGAATAATCGGCATGGCAATTTTGGCAAGCTCAATCCAAATCTGACCAACACTCTTGAAGCGCAAGCGCCGCTCGTCGGTCACTTCCGTAGTATCGAAATACATTTTTGGTCGCCAATACAAAACAGATTCTAATGCCGAAAATACCGCTATGACGAACGGGAAATATTCAGCTTTGCTATCAAGTAAAATCACACAAATAATCTGAAAAACCGAGAAAAACATACTGGTACGCCAAGCGGCCAAAGTATGATTTTTCGTCAGACGTAGTAGAAGAATTGAGAAAATGCCCATTAGCGCATAACGTACTACACTATAAACCAAAAAGCTTGCTGGCGAATCTTGCAATGATGTGCGAATCATGAAAGCCATCAAAAATACGCTCATAAATGCGGATTTACTATGAAGTAAGACATCCACCGCAATTAGAACGTTTTCATTAGTGCGTAAGCTACGCAGTTTCTGAAGCATAAGCTTATTTTACCACGAAGTGGGGTGGTTTTAGTGATTGTAAATGCGAGTTTTGATTAATCTGAGGTAAGCTTTGGTGGCATTGCGGAAGTTTTGCAACTCTTCGCCACTTACGCGTTGGTATTTTGAATTATTACCAACTTGTTTATAAACGCCATTTTCGCGTACTTCATAACGAATCATTAAGCCATCTTCGTACCAAAGCCAAACATTTTTCTTAAGGCAGAAAAATTCACGTGTATGGCCAGCTTTAACTTCACCAAAAAGCGAACGGCCAAGGGCAGATTCGGCATTGATTAAATCGCGTTCCACTGCTTTGCGACGAGCATCGCGATTTGGATGGGCGGCAACGGATTTAATTGGACTTAAAAAACGTTGTTTAAGACTTTGCTTCGGCATTCAAGCACCTCGTCAGAGACTGCGCTAAGTTCTTGGAATAGTTGTTTGTCGTCATATGTAGCCTCGGTCGCATATTGGACTGGCACAAAAGGCGAGGCCGGAACGGTTTGAACCGGGGTAGTTTGCGCGACAGTGACCGCAGGCGTAGGCTGAGCATTAACTGGCGTATTAGTAACGGCAGGCGCAACTTTGCGCTTTTCTGCTTCATCTACGGCGGCTTTTACAACACTCGAAATTGGAATGTGAAAGGTTGCGTCGACATCTACATCTTCATACATAGCAAGCCTCCTTAGATTTTAAATAGTTTTTCGGCATTTGCAGTAGTAATTTGGGCGATTTTATCTAAATCAACTCCGTAATACTCTGCTGCCCAGTCGGCTATATTCTTTACATAGCCTGGCCTATTTATTGTACCACGAAATGGCTTTGGTGTCAAGAAGGGAGCGTCAGTTTCAAGGATAATTCGCTCAAGGGGCGCAAGTGGAATCTTAGCAAAGGTCGCAAGACCGTTTACGCCGAAATATAGCCCCCTTTTCATGCCCTGCTGGAGGTTCTCCTCGTTATCCGAAAAAGAATGTAAAACAGAGGTAGGAAGGTGAAAATTATCAAATATCGGCCAAAAATCGTCAAAAGCGTCACGAATATGAAAACTGACTGGTAATTTGAGATTCTGAGCGATTTGGAGCATATTTTCAAGCAAATATTGTTGCCACTGGCGATTATAACCGTCAAAATGGTAATCTAGTCCAATTTCACCAATAGCGACCAATTTAGGGCTTTTTAGAGCGTCAGAGGCGGCGTTTTTGAGGTCTTGCTCAAGTTTTTCGCGGTTTCCATCATAATCATTGGGGTGATAGCCGTAAGTCCACCAAACTTCGGCATTTTTGAGCGCAAAATCTCGCGCTACAACGGAATCAATCGGATCAGTGCCAATTACGATACACTTATCAACACCATTCTCATGCATATGAGTCAGAGTTTCATCTGGCGGGAGCTCGAAGCAGCCCTTATCATGGATATGGCAATGCGTGTCGACAAGCATGATTATTTAGCCGCGCGGAGGCTCTCCTTCTGGATCGTCGAGGAGTTTTTTGCTCTTAATTTCGTAACGACGGCCATTAACTGGCGACACGAAGTAGTCTTCGCTGAGGAGATTGACGAACATGTTCAAATCTTTATCGTCCATAATGATAATCTTGCCGTCATCATCGGTCATGAGTTCGAGTTGCATTTCATCGGCATAATCGAGAAGCTGATCTTGCTTCATTTCGCCAATTTCAACTGCTTGAAGTTTCTTGACGAGAGGCTTCTTGTCCTCGAGCAAAGCATTGAGCGTCAGACCTTCTGGGAAGCTGAGGCTATAAGCATCCTGGAGCTCCTTGGCTTTTTGCTCGGAAATAACTTGTTGTTTGTAATCGTATTGGAAGAGTTTTTCGAACTTGGACTGGTTGAAAATGACAATATTGCCGTCAACAATGGCAGTTTCATTGCCTTCTGGAACCTTGATGGCAACATCGGCCGTAAGTGGCTCGAAGCTTTCGCCGTTAAGTTCCCAGTTAAGCTTGCCCTTTAGAGCGGAGCTAGCAGCCAAGCTTTTGGCGATATAGAAAGTCTTCTGACCTTCATCGCCGGGATAGGTGAATTTTGCCACAATACCCTTGATGCGCTTGAATTCGTATTCATTATCGGTAAAGAATGCAATATCTTTGTATTCATTTTCGATGAGATGAATGAGCGTTTCGGCGCGGCCAACTTTTTCGAGATCGATGCGATAAATAACTTTATCCTCACCATCGGAAAGTTCATATTCGCGACATTCAAGACCTTTATCGGCTTCTTTAATTACATACTCAACTGCCTCGAGCATAAAAATCGAACGGATAGTCTGCATCAAAACGTCGCTATAGCGCACTTTGTACGGAGTGTAATTTTTGTTAAACAAGAATAATTCTACGGAAATGTTATTTTTTACTTCATCGACGGAGTTTGCCCACTGAAATACGTCAAATTCTGGTTTTTCCATTTTGCCTCCTTTATTTACCTAGTATAACAGATTATTCTCTGAGTGCGGCGTCGAGCTGAGGATCTACCTCTTTATTGATTTGCTCGAAAGTACGTTCAACTTCTTTGTCTGGTTTAATACCTTCGCCATCGATATTCTTGTCTTTTGGCGTATACCATTTTGCAACAGTCACGCGAAGCATTTCGCCACCCTTAAGTTTATCGAGAGCCTGAACGCTGCCCTTGCCGTAAGTTTTTTCGCCAACTAAGGTAGCAAGGCCATAATCTTTAAGCGCGCCCGCCACAATTTCGGAGGCAGAAGCCGTGGAACCGTTTACGAGCAAGATTGTCTTAGTATCTTTAAGGATTGCACTACCGCCTTTAGCGTAGATTTTTTCACTATAAAGACCGCTTTGCGATTTCTGTTCGACAATTAATTTACCACTGTTTACCCAGAGCGAAGCAACTTCCTGTGCGGCAGAAACATAGCCGCCGCCATTGTTACGTAGGTCGATAATAACTTTTTTAACTTTTCGGTCGAGTGCTTCTTGAGCTTTTTCGCGAGCAAGCTTACCAGTATCGCTATCAAAGCGTGTAATTGTAATAATGGCCGCATCGCCTTTGTAATCCGAATAGACACTGACGTTATTGATAGTTTCGCGAGTGAGCTCAAAAGTCTTCTCTTCCTTATTGCGAATAACGGTCAGTTTGACTTTTGTGCCTTCTTTGCCGCGCAATTTCTTAGCTACATCTTCAACGCTCAACGTACTGATATCTTCGTCGTCAGCCTTATAAATAATGTCTCCCGCTAATACGCCAGCTTTGCGCGCTGGATTGTCCGGAGTAGTGCGCAGAACTTTAACGAGACCATCACGCTCGCCGATTTCGACACCAATACCAGCGCCAACATCGCCTTCGAGTTCTTTATTAAATTCGTCCGCTTCCGTAGCTGTCATGTAGTAGGTGTATTTATCGCCTGCACCATTGACGAGTCCACGTTTAGCCTCTTCGATAATCTTCGTCTTGTCTAGCTTGCCGTCGAAATCCGTCGCCAATTCTCTATAGAGATCTTCAAGCGGACTAAAGTCAACGGTGTCGGCAGTTTTTTGACCGAGCGCAGTATTGACTTTATTGCTAATAGCATCAAAATTGATACCTATCAATATGCCAATAGCGAGAGTTACAGCCGCCGTAATAATGGTGGTAGTTAGGTTTACTTTTCTTTCTGGTTTAGCCGGCGCGTCATACAATGAACGCGTAGGATTAGTAGATTCTTTCGCAGTTTTAGCCATAAGAATATTTTAACACACCAAAGCTGAATAAACTGGCTTCAGAAAAGATATTTTATATACTACCTAAAATAAATGTAAACGAAGGCAGCCGCATCCATCCACTGCTCAGAATAATCACCAGGTAGCCAGTTAGTGGCCTCGTTTGCATAGTTGTATTGGGAAATATAAACACGATTGCCGCTTACGGCTTCAACCCATACAGCGTGACCATATGGGCCACTTTGAGAGATGCCGACCGTCTTAGCGCGCGGGACACTAGTGACTGTATAGCCGGCTGCTCGAGCGTTAGCTGGCCATTGCGAAGCATTGCCGCGACCGCCCCAGTAAGGCATATAGCCATAGTGCTGGAAGACCTTCCAGGCAGCATAGCTCACACATTCGCAAATATACATGCCCCACTGATCACCATATTGCGTGCCATTTAGACTTGCCGCTGGGCACTGACCACTATATGGATAGCCGCCTTTGCTCGGGTCGCCCGCCGTTACGCCGGTTGCACCGTATTTTCTAGCAATTTCTTGCAAGATTTTTTGCTGCTGCTCTTCAAGCTCTCTGCGTTCTTTGGAGGCTTTACTCTTGAGATTCTTATATCTCGCTTCGTTATCTTTAGTCTCCGAAAGAAGCGCCTGCTGTTCTTGTTCAGAAGCAGCGAGCTGTTCTTTTTGCGAATCGAGGTCGGCAAGAATTTGTTCGGCACGTTTTTTCTTCTGGACTAAACTCTCTTTGAGAGCTTTATTCTCTTCAACAATTTGGCCGAGCGTGTCAGAGACATTACTAAGGCGCGATTCTTCGTCCACGAATGACGAGAAGTTTTGAGCAGACGCGATACGCTCAATTGTAGATACGCCGTCATTGTAATAGTATTGTGCGATTACGTAACCGATGATTTCGTAGTTATCATTAATGCGCTTCTGGACGGCCTCAATCTCAAGTACGATCTGGTCATGTTCAGCTTGCTTAAGTTCAATTTGCTTTTTGAGTTTAGCTTGCTGATTTTGGAGAACCGCAATTTGATTCGAAATCGAATCCGCCTGCGCAGCAAGCTCTTTTGCTTCTTTTTCGTAGGAATCAATCTGGTCGTTAAGCTCGGATATTTTAGCATTTACCTTATTAAGATCCTCTTTAAGAGTTGCGGATGCCGGAATTGAGGTAATACTAGTAAGAAGAATCGCCGCAGCGACTGCCAAATAGGAAATGTTGCGCCAGATTTTCATAACTCACACTATAGCATAAGCAAAAAGACTTGGCAAGTGGGCCAAGTCTTAAATACTATGATAGTTTATTTCTGTTTTAGATATTTCTTGGTCGCTAGGAGTGCAGACACGATTCCGATTACAATACCAACCGCGATCAATGCAGCTACAATAACATACCAGTACTGAGACATCAATGCTATGGTAGAATCAAGCATGCCGTCAAAGTGTTTGCGAATTGCGTAGACGGTCGCGAAGACTGCGGCGGATGCGATAAGCGCCGCTACAATACCATAAATACTTGCCTCGACTACAAACGGACCAACGATGAACCAGCGGCTCGCACCAACTAGGCGCATCATGTAGATTTCCTCTTTGCGGTTAAAGATCGCCATCCTAATAGTGTTGAACACAACCAAAATCGCAATAATGGCAAATACGCCAGCTGCGGAAAGACCGATTAGGCGTACGCGATTCATAATATCAGCGATTTTTTCGATTGTTTCGCGGTGGCTAGATGCATAGGTTGGCTTAGTGACTTCATCGAGAAGTAGCTGAATATCCTCATCACCCTCAACCAAGCGCTGTAGCTCATCGGTCTTGTTGAGATCGGTCATCTTAACGTTCAAAGTCCAAGAAATTTTGTTTGGCGCTTCGCGCATGGTTTTGATCAAGTCTTCGTCGGTAATATGCGACTCTTTAATCATTTTATCGATGATTGCCTTATTGGCTTCTTCTGGCGAAAGCGTATTCACCTCGGCAACGCTATCAAGTTTTTTAATCTTGCGCACAACGCTATCAACCTGAGTTCTAGTAGCGCCCTGCTTGAGGTAAATCGAGATATCAACTTTGTCACTAATCTGCGTAATCGCAGAATCCATCGCATTGGCTGCAATTAAAGTTGCAGATAATACAATCAGTGTAACAACCATAATGGCGATAGCCGCAATGCTTAGCCAAGTATTACGCACGAAGCTTATTGCGCCATATTTAATCACACGGTGATTATTGCGAATATAATGCTTGCGGGTTTTCGTAATGCGGCCTAGACGCTCTTTACTAATTTGAGCAGTTCTTTTTGCCTCGGCTTTCTCTTCGGCCTTCTTACGCTTCATCTCAGCGAGCTCATCGTCGATTGTCTTTTTTGCCATTTTAAATTACCTTCCTTCTTGGAGTTGGTGTTGGTCGGGTTTCTGGCCGCGCGATCGGACGCGAATTAGTGGCACGACGGATTTCTTCTGTAGTAGGAGCCGTACGCTGCGCAGAAGCAAGCGGACGCTTCACGATGCGAGTGCGTACTGCATCGAGATCATAGTGGCCATCATTCTTCTGATCGCCAATCATCTTACCGTTGCGGATGGTGATTACGCGTTTGCGTAGCTGGTTAACGATTTGCTCATCATGAGTAGTAATCAGAATCGTGGTGCCGAAGTTGTTGATTTCTTCGAGCAAACGCACAATGCCCCAAGATGTTTCAGGATCAAGGTTGCCAGTAGGCTCGTCAGCAATGAGAATCTTTGGCTGACGCGCCATTGAGCGCGCGATTGCAACACGCTGGCGTTCACCACCAGATAATTCGGCCGGGAATTTATGGCCCTTATCGGCTAAGCCGACGAGTTCAAGAACTTTCGGAACGGTACGCTTTATTTCGGCGTTAGATACGCCAACAATTTCAAGCGCAAAAGCGACGTTTTCGTAAACAGTACGGTTTGGTAATAACTTGAAGTCCTGAAAAACTACGCCAAGACGACGGCGAAGATGCGGAATGTGGCGCTTCTTCAAATAGTCATAATCAATACCACCGACCATAATCTTGCCAGAAGTTGGCTTTTCTTCGCGAGTAAGCATCTTGATTAAAGTTGACTTACCGGCACCAGATTTGCCCACCAAAAAAACGAATTCCTTTGGCTTGATAGACAAGGAAACGTGGTCAAGCGCAGGCTCTTTGTCGCCTGGATAATACTTGACGACATCATCGAGTAATATCATACCCCTATCGTAACATAAGCGGTATTAATTGTCCAAGAATGATTCAATGAAATTGTCAATTTTACCATCTAGCACTGCATCTGCGTCGGTCTCTTCATATTTCGTGCGCGTATCCTTGACGAGTTTATATGGGTGAAGTACGTAGTTGCGGATTTGTTGCCCCCAACTGGCTGATTCGCCAGCGCGTAATTTGTCAACCGATTCAGCATTTTGTTCTTGCATCATTTGCTGCAGTTTGCCACGCAGAATTTCCATGGCTTTTTCTTTGTTTTGAAGCTGGCTGCGTTCATTTTGAATGGCTACGACGGTGTTGGTTGGAATGTGCGTAATACGCACGGCTGAATTAGTTGTATTAACCGACTGACCGCCGTGCCCGCCGGAATGGTAAACATCGATACGTAAATCTTTCGGATCGATTTGGACTTCGGAGTCGTCGCGAATAATTGGCAAAACTTCAACTAAGGCAAAAGATGTTTGACGCAAATGATCGGCATTGAATGGGCTCAAACGCACGAGACGGTGCGTGCCGTGTTCGGATTTTAGTTTGCCATACATATTTGGGCCAGCCAGTTCCATGACACAAGTTTTAATCCCGGCTTCCTCACCGGCAATACGATCCAAAATTTGTACTTTAATATTGTGTCGTTCTGCCCAACGTAAATACATGCGCTCGAGCATACTTGACCAGTCCATTGCCTCTGTACCGCCAGCACCGGCCGTAATGCGCAAAATCGCATCGTTATGATCATATTTGCCAGTAAAACGTAAAGCTTGGCGTAGGCTATTTAAGCTCTCTTCCATCGCATCGAGTTGCCCGGTAAATTCATCTTGCAGCGAATCGTCGCCTAGCTCCATTAATTCGGAAATGTCTTTGATTTGCGTTTTTAATAATTGCCAAGGATCTAATTCGTCGTGCAAATTGGCTAGCTGAGTAGTTTTTGCGCGAGCATTATCGGGATTATTCCAGATTTCTGGCACCGCCACTTCTTCCTCAAGCGTCTGCATGTCGGAAAGTTTTTGATCAATATTAAGTTTTTGCCAAGTTGCCTCAAAATCAGCCTTAAGCGTATCTAGTCGTTTCTGGAGATCAAACATATAGTTATATTATAGCGGAAGTTCAAAGAGAGGCAATTTAGCGATATCGTAATCGGCAATTTTTGTGCGACGCAACTCTGTCGTATATGCGCCGCAGCCAAGTTCTTTGCCGATATCTTCGGCGAGTGTGCGAATATAAGTGCCGCTGCCGACGTGTGTGCGAATTTTTAGAAACGGAGAATCATATTCGAGAATGTCAATCGAGTATATTTGCACTTTGCGCGTAGGCATTTCAATATCTTTGCCGGCACGAGCAAGTTTGTAGGCGCGTTGGCCATTGATTTTGATCGCCGAAAAGGCCGGTGGCCGTTGCTCAATTTCGCCGACGAATTTTTGCAGAACTTGCTCAATCTGCGTACGAGAAATATCTGGGTTTTCTTCTTTGATGGTAACTTCGCCCTCAGGATCACCGGTCGTAGACATAGCGCCCAGACGAATTGTAGCCTCGTAGACCTTATCGAGCTTAGTGAGCTCGGGTGCCTTTTTGGTGGCTTTACCGGCAAGTAAAATCAATAGGCCGGTCGCAAATGGATCAAGCGTACCTGTATGTCCGACTTTAACTTTATATCCTTCTTGCTCAGATAGAATTCGCCTTACGCGTGCAACGGCGCCAAAACTACTCATGCCAGAAGGCTTATCGACGAATATTATCTGTTCCATGCATGTATTATATCAATATCAATTACATGTTATAGTTATAATATGAGAAACGAGAAAAAAGTTGGAGCAAAAGATCAACCAGATGGGCAGTGGCAGGACCTCGCACGAGGGCCTGAATCTACCGAAACAACAGAAACAGAAGTACCTGAGGGTGAACACCCCCTAACAGAAGAACAAAGAAAAGAATTAGGTGAATTCTTAAAGAATCATCATCGCGAGATGGCCGTAATGATGGTTGGAGAGCTTGCGGACACAAATAAGGATTTCGTTAAATTCCGAAAGAGGCTAAAACAAGAGGGGCGCACGATGTCCGAAAAAGAGTTTAAAGCATGGGAACAAGAATTATATGCGCCATGGTGGAAGGGTATTTGTGATCATATGCGCAAATGTGGCGCTAACACAGAAGAAGAACAGGCCGTAATTGAAAAAGATTTATTCTTTACTTATGACGAATCTGAGCTTCATGAAACCATTGAGGCCCAGGCTGGAAATTATTTCCATGACCGTGCAGACGCGCTTCGCGAGGCTATCAATAAAAGTGATAAGTCCGAGGAAGAAAAGAAAAAAGATATCGATGCAATTTCAGCATTTTATACGGCCGTAAACTGGCATCTTGACTATAAATATATGAGCGCCGATGAAAAAAGGAGCATGTCTACTAGCGACTGGCAAGCTTACGAGAGAGGACGCACCTCGGCACACAACGGTGCTATCTCCGCCTTAAATCACCTCAACGACCTAGCGCGCAAATATGGGACTACGCCTTTTACGCCGCGCAATTTTTGGACTAGCAATAAGTCTAATCAGACACCTGAGGTTTCGCGACGAATGCGCTACGACCGTGATGTTGTTGAAGAATATTACGCAATAGCCTTTAGCTCTGAAGTTAGAGCGCGAGAGAACAAAGCTAAGCGCTTGCAAAGATTTGGTATTTATTGACATTTTATAGTGTTTGTGCTATAATATCATCGTAGCGCTGCTTTTTGACTCTTTAGGAAAGGGGGTGTAGCTCGATGGCAGATGCTATGAACACGAGTGTCATTGAAAGAATGACAAGGGAGGAATTCCATCAGAAAATGATAAAGGTGATTGGACGTCGCAGCGACTTCGCGAAGCTTGTTACGTTCGGGGCCGACGCTCTCGCCGACGAAGAAAAAAAGAGCGTCAGGCTTGCACTTGCCGCAAACGGCATTCCCCTCGAAACCACTGATTCCGACTTAAAGCTCACAATGATTGCGAGAGAGATCTCTGCGAGAGCCGTAAAGCTCGAATAGTGGTAGAACGTAAACGGCCGCTTCCTCACGGAAACGGCCGTCATTTTTATAGAAGAATTATTTTATTTATATTTTGCCAAGAAGGTATTCAAATCGGAGTCGCTCTTGGTATCATCGAGGCGATCATGAATGCGCCCCTGCTTGACGTAGAGCAACACTGGAGCTTCTTCTTGACCGATGGTTACTTCGCGGGCAGAAGTTTCGGCCTTTTCGGTTCCTTCGGCACTGTATTCGTAGTGATAAATATCGGCTATTTCTTCGGATTCGACGGCTTTGGCTAGCTTCTCGCCAAATGCAGCACATTCAGCGCAGCCTTCGTCTGTGGCATAGATGAAACCAGTTTTGCCACTTGTGAAGAAATCAACTATCGCTTCCCCATTTAAGAGCGTCATACCGTCCTCGTCTTTTTTGCCGCTAGTGATAGCGTCCTTAAAAGCGCCGGAGACATCGTAGGTTGATTTAGGTTCAAATTTAAATGAACGTACGAAAGCAATTGAAAAGACGAGCGTAACGAGTACAGCCGTAAGAATGCTTACCAATATACAGATTGGCAAGATGCTACAAAATTGCCCACACTGTTCAGATTTTTTATGTGATTTCTTATTCATGACGCAGAATTCTCCTATATTGCTTATGTAAATTATACCACAAACGAAAATACCACCATATAGGTGGTATTTTTTGTTAGACTTTATTAATAACTGGGATTACGATTGGCGTATGGCCAGTAGCATCAAAGAGAATGTGAGTGACATCTTCTTTGATTTCTTCTTTCATAGTCTTAATATCGTCGTCTGTAGCAATACTGTGATCAGTTTTTGCGCGCAAATAATGGCGGATTTTGCCGATTAACTCCTCAGAATTATCTAGATAGATAAAGGCGCGCGAAACAATGTCTGGAGTTTTAATTAGGCGACCAGTTTTCTTACTCAGCGTTAAGATTACGACAAAGATACCCTCGCGAGAAATGTGAATACGATCCTTGACGACGGCTTCATTAACCTGCTGATCGGCATCGTCGTAAAGCTTGTTGCCGACATGAATACGACCGTTCTTATGAATAGTTTGATCTGGCATAAGCTCAACAATATCGCCGTCATCAGCCACGATAATACGATCCTTCGGAATGCCAACAACGTTCTCGGCCATCTCGGCGTTGTGTTGAAGCATATAGAATTCACCGTGATATGGCATATAGTTCTTTGGCTGCATATCGGTGACGAATTTAACATGATCTTCAAAGTAGGCGTGGCCAGAAAGATGTAGCGGACCAATATTCGTAAGATGAGTTTTGCCATTTTGAATGACCTGTGCACCTTCACGTAGTAGGCCGCCAACGGTTGAAACTACTTTTGGCTCATTGCCAGGAATTGGGTTGGAACTGAAGACGATAGTGTCGGTAGCTTTAATTTTAATGTAACGATGCGAACCGGAAACCATGCGGTTGAGAACAGCGTTCATTTCGCCCTGCGAACCAGTACATACGATCGTGACGCGTTCATCAGGAAGTTTGATAATATCTTCCATTTTCATGATGGTATCTTTTGGAACTTTGATAGCCTTAGCACGTAAAGCGACCTCGACGTTATTAATCATTGAATAGCCCGCAAAAGCAACTTTGCGACCACGCGCGGCAGCCTCTTTGAGGACGAGCTCAATGCGCTTAACTTGCGATGAAAAACAAGAAATAATGACGCGTCCGTTCGCATAATGATCCATAACGCGACCCATATTGTCACCAACGTCCCATTCAGAATGCGGATGTGTGCCTGGACTATCAATGTTAGTTGATTCATTCAATAACAATGCATAGCCTTCTTTGTCGCGTATTTCGAGCATACGGTCGTAATCGGCTGGAGTATCCATTGGATTAGCCTCAAAGCGCCAGTCACCAGAAAGCAAAATGTTGCCATTTGGAGTACGAACTACTATAGAGGTGTTGCCTGGGATAGAGTGAAGCGTATGAATAAATTCTGCTGAAAGATGTTGGGAAAGTTTGATATTTTCGTGTTTGAGCGGGTCAACTTCATGATAATTCATGTCTGGCACATCGGAGAGTTCGGACATTTGCTTTTTAATCATGCCAATCGTGAAGCTGGAACCGTAAATCGGTACAAGTGGGCCAAAATACGGCAAGAGATGACGGCAGGCACCAATGTGGTCCAAATGGGCGTGCGTAAAGAGAATTGCCTTCACGTTCTCGCGATTGTTGTTGAGCCATTCTGCGTCTGGCACCATGTAATTAACACCAGGATAGTCTTCGCTCGCAAATAAGGTGCCCATATCAATCAAGATAATTTCGCCTTGATATTCGATGGCGGTCATATTTTTACCGATACCAAACTCGCCAAGGCCACCAATCGGAATAACACGAACGGCGTCTTTGTGCTGACGGGCGGATTTGATTTGCGTCATCGTGACCTGCTTGCCGTCGTAGCCGTTGTAGCGTGACTTATTTACTGGGATACCGATAATATGCTGAGTAGCCTGCGCATTTACGTCTTGGCTGAGCATGCGCTGATGATGCACCATTTCGCCTTTGCGAGTACTGACAAGAAGGTTAACCTCGCGTTTTTTGTCGGTCGCAGTTGGCGCTGCTTTAGTAGCTTTGGTGGCTTTAGCATTGCTTTTTTTAGTGGTTTTAGTAGCCTTTTTTGCGGTTGGCTTAGTGGTTTTCTTAGCGGCAGCCTTCTTGCCACGTACTAGTTTTTCATCTTTGCCGCCAGGGGCAAAATTAGCGTTAAAATTGCGTTTTTGGTTTTCTTCGAATTGTTTTTTGATATCTGGAAGACGTTCGTTGCGCATCTTGAGTAATTTTGCTCGACGTGCAGCTTCGGCCTGTTTTTTATTCTCCATTTTTTCCTTTATTATTTTTAAATTCTAATATTGATTCCCACACTTAAGGCACAATTTTCCCCAAGGATAGAGTTCATGACTAATTGTGCTAAAAGTAATAACTTAGTAGTTTTATTCTATCAAAGATTATAGTTCGCGTCAAATTTAAAGGGCCGCCCTTGCGGGGGCGACCCTTCACGTGTTGCTGATTGTGATTGTTTACTTCTTGGCGGTTTTCCCCTTCTTCGGAGGCGTGACTTTCTTCACCTTTCTGGTTCTCTTGATTGCCATGCGCTCCTCGTGCGTTGCCTGGTAGTAACGGATGAGATCCGTAGGCGTCTCGACATGGAGAGGTTCAATCTCGAAACCGGCCTTTTGAAGCTCGATTCCTTTGGCGATCTCCTTCCTCAGCGCAACAATGTAACGACTGATCACTGAACGGAACTGCGTCTCATTGTGCGTAGAGCGCGCCAGCATCTCAAAATTGCAGAGCTCGTCTTCCGTATAGGGGATCTTCAGAACCTTGAGCGCCTCACCGATATTATCCAGCAGGCGACTGACGCGCCCCTTGTACATATCACGTGCGTCCTTGACGGCCTTCGGGTCACTCTTGTAAGTGTTCTCATAGACCGAACGTACATTACCGGGAGTCCACTCGCCGTATCTGAGCTGGTCCAGCTTCTGATAGATACCGTTCGCCTGGTTGTAATCACCTATAGCGTCGAAGAGGTCCAGATATCGACCGTAGTAAACATCGACACCACTCAGCGCCACCTTTGATGTGCTAGTATTGTTCTTTTCTGACACATTACCACCCCACTTTCTGATGTGAACAATAGACTACTTTTTAATTATATCATACTTTTTATAGAAAGTCAATAAAATGGGGCCCCGCGTGGGGCCCCGGAAGGGGTGATTACCGACAAGACCAGCGGACGATTTCCGCTAAAGCTTCGTCGGATAAGTTAAGATCACACAAGAGGACATCCTGATTGGTATCGTCAAGATAAGCAACTCGACAGACGTAAGCGTCATTAAGCGAGCTTAGCCCGTATTGTCGTGAAGTGCCTTTGCCGTTACCGATGCGGACATAATCATCGTAGTTCTGAATAGAAACAATCTTGTCTCCACATCGATACACATATTCGCCGGCTCCCCCAGTTGCCTCGAATTTGCGATCTGCCAGATAAGCATTCAGATTCACCATGTTGCCTTCGCGATAATCGTCGAGTTTGGCGATAGCTTCTTTGTCGGTCATTTCACGGCTCATGGAACCAGATAACGCAGTAACGATGAGCGTTACCAGCAAGGCGGCGAGTATACACAGCAAGGCGGCTGCCAGACGACGAGCGCTGCGTGGCGCTGGATAATGTTGGCTTTTCTTGGAGATATACGGTTCGGTGGACTGGAACTTTTTCTTTCCCATAATGTAGTCGCTCCTTCCAGATTTGAAATGTACAATTGAACCTATTGGATTAGGTTATAGTATAACATATTTTGACATCTTTAGCAATGTCTGCTATACTATTGACATACAGATGCAGACCGGCTCGAAAAGAGGCGGTTTTATTAATGTAAATAACTAATGAAAGGAAAATATGGATCTAGATTTAAAGCAAATGGTCGCAATGGTCGACATTATTGCTGAAGAAAAGAACCTACCAAAAGAGACAGTAATTGATGTGATCCAACAGGCAATTGCGGCCGCATGGCGCAAAGATAACGGCGACAAAGATATGGAAGTGCGCTGCGAGCTTAATCTCAATACTGGCGCGGCTGATGTATTTATCATGCGCGAAGTAATCGAAGACGACGTAGCTTATAACCCAGCTACCGAAATTCCGCTTTCCGAAGCTAAAGGCAAGAAACTTGGCGATATTGTCGAGGAAAAACACAAAGTTGAAGGATTCGGCCGCGTAGCTTCTCAAACTGCAAAGCAGGTCGTAATTCAACGCCTCCGCGAAGCCGAACGCGATGCGGTTTTGACGATGTTTGAGGATAAAATTGGCAGCGTCGTAAATGGTACAATCGTGCGCGTCGAACCAAAGCTTGTCCGTGTTGATCTCGGTAAAGCTACCGGTATCATGCCAAAAAGCGAACAAATCGAAGGCGAATATTATGCCGTCGGTTCCCGTATCAAGGTTTACATCAAGGAAATCGAACGCAACGAACGCGGCGCTCAACTCATTTTGAGCCGTGGTTGTGCAGAATTCATTGAATATCTCTTCCGTCAGGAAGTTCCAGAAATTGAAAACGGTTCAGTTGAAATTAAGGCTATTGCGCGCGAAGCTGGTCGTCGCACCAAGATTGCTGTTGCTGCTACAATGCCAGGTATCGACCCAGTTGGCACCTTTGTAGGCGGTCGTGGCGTACGTGTCCAGGCTGTTATGAACGAGATTGGCGATCGCGAGAAAATCGACATCGTTAACTGGAGCGACAATATTTCTGAGTATATTCGCGAAGCTCTTAGCCCAGCCGAAATTCAGAAGGTTGAAACCAACAAAGCCGAGAATAAAAAAGGCGAAATGGTCGATCATGCGACAGTTTATGTCACCAAGGAACAACAATCGATTGCGATTGGTCGCGTTGGCCAGAATGTCCGCTTAGCTTCTAAGTTGACTGGCTACGATATCGACGTAGAAATCGCCAAAACACCAGAGAAAAAGAAGAAAAAGAATGTCGAGGATTCCCTCCTCTCCGCGCTCGAAGAAAGCGAAGAGGAAGAACTCGCCGAAAACGAAGAACAATAAAAAAGACTCCCCCATATGGGGGTTCTTTTTTATTTGGAAGGTTTTTTACATTTAACTGGCACTTTAAGCCCAGCTCGTTGAGCAGCTTTGCGCGCTTGCTCGTCGCCACATTCTTCGTCCTGCTT
>JAGCSL010000091.1 GCA_017964115.1 Candidatus Saccharimonadota bacterium | reverse complement strand
AGAGCCGACGTTGCCGGATTCGCAATCGGAATTAATGAAAGTCTGGGTGGAGAAGACGCAAACATTCTTGCCATGAGTGGGATCATTCTTAGCAACATTTCCTTCATTATTTCGAGTACTATTGACGGTAGTGATGCCGTCGTTATTAGTAGCATAGCCAAAGGTCGCGCCAGAAGCGATGCCGCGACTACCGGTGGTTTTAACATTGCCGTAGACGCCGTATTCCGACCAAGAACCAAAGAGATAGTCTGTGCCGCCGGCAGTGAAGCGTTTAGTGTAGCGCGAGGTAACGAAGCCGTTGGCGCCACCAGAGAAGGTATTGGAGGCTTCGACGCTCATGGTCGGCTTCTTGGCGATAGTATAGCAAGAGGTGCGCGTAATGGAGCTGGAGCCAGTTTCTTTAAGAGCAATACTTTCATCTTTATTGCTACCAGTAAGGCCGTTACTGGCGCCGGTAACGGCTGCGGTAGGATTGGTAGCGCTGTAGATATTGTGGCTATCTGCTGGAGTAACTGTTACTTCGGCGCAAACCTTATCTCCTACGTTGAGAAAAGTCTTGGAGCCGCCGCCGAAATATCCGCCGCCACTACTGTAATATTGGGATTCGTCAATATATACGCTGTTAGAAGAGTAATTATGTCCGCCAGATGCATATGGGGTATTCATATTTTTGGTGCCTTCTAAGTTGCCGGTATTATTAAAGCGAATTCCGCTGTTTGAAGCTAGTGAAGTTTTAGTAGTTTCGTGACCATTAATAACGAAGTAGGTTTTTACGTTAACATTAGTTGGTTTAGAGATAGTAGCATAAGTATTCATGCTTTCATTACTGCCGAAAGAATTATTTTTGCGTGGCGAAGTAATGATGTCGACATCGAAGGTGATCGAAGTGCCAAGATAGGCAACATTTGACTCAGTATTAGAAGATATGACTGGCTGAAGGGTGTAGTTGTATGGGATTTTGACGGAGGCCTTGGCGATATGCTTATGTGTAGAGGTATTCTGGTCGACGCTTTTTATGATGTTTACGTCATTCCAGCTGAGGCTTTGAGTAATAGTGTGACCAACGTCGCTGGCTACGGCAGTTCTAGAATAGGCATGACACCCAGCATCGGACGCGGTCGCCTGACCGGCGATTTGATAATGATTCGAAACAAACGATGCGCCTTTCTCTAAGTTTACGCAGGAATAACTCGATTGGTTATGCGGACTGTCGCTATACGTACCATCCGTGTATCCTGATGGGGTTGAGTTATTCCCAGATGGCGAACTATATTCGAATTCGACATTTTCTTTATATGGGAAGTTATCTGTTTCGGTGCCACCGTTATCCCAAGACACGGAGGACGGGTATTTGAGCGGATTGCTCTGCGTGGCGCCAGCGAATGAGTTGCCAAAGAGGTAGCCGGTGCTAGAGTTGTCGCTGTCCTTTCCGTCGCCAAGCGACCCAGTAGACGTATAGGTAGTTTTTAATGTCGTATTGCTGAGCGATGAGTTATTGACGGCATAGGCGCCACCAGCACAAGATTCTTGAACAAAGCGAACAGAATCGCCTGGACGAGCCCAAACAGAAACTGCTGGCGTGTAATAGTTATTTGTGCTACCACTGCGAACGAAGCTGGATGGCGAATTGTTAGTATAAACATAGTTATCGTTACCAGAATATGTGCGGTTTACGACTCCGATGCGGCCAAGGTTACGACCAGTGTAGACGCCAAACTCATAAGTTTCAGACGCGGTGTTGAGGTCGCATTTTTTAGGTTTGCGCCAGACTTTGACGCATTTTTCGGCGGTATCAGGAGTATTGCCGTTTTTAGCGTCAACGATTTTATCGAAAGATAAGACGGCACAAATAGTGCGCACCTCGCCGTACTTAAGGCGGCCCGTATAGACGTAGTCGTTACTATTATTACTTACTTCCACGACATTGTCCGTATTGCCGTTGCTTAGAGCCGAAGTCGTATTGTCGCCGGTACCAGAAGGTATCCTACTACTAGTAAGGTTTGAACCGTTAGAAGTGCGAATGATATGCCACTTCGTACTAGCGGTGCCGCCAGCTTCGTCCGCGTCCGTTCCGGAATTAGCTTTGCGAGTAATTGATGCGCCGAAGCGGACTTTGAAATTACCGTTGGATTCAATAATTTCGTCGCCTGCGTCTTGGTTCGTATTCGGCGTTAAGAACGTATTGTTGTTTTCTACTGATACTCCCGCGGTGACGCTACCAGTAAACTTAGCAACTGGACGCCAAAGTTTTACGCAAGCGCTACCGCCAGTTGAAGGAGAGGTTAGAGTGCATTGTATATCGACGTAATTTAAAAGACCGGAGTTGATGTTGGAGAGCTGGTAATAAAGAGTTTGGCGAATAACTTTTTCTTGACCTGGCGTTAAGCCAACCGAGAAACCGTTGCCGCTCGGATTATCTTTTGTATATACCGTTTCAGTTTTATCCTTAGTTGATGTATAGCTCATACGTGAGCTTGAACTTCCGCGTGCCGGTCCATTGCCGGTTGCGGCTTCTACATAATATTCTTCATTATCGTTAGTTGGTCCTTGAGTATTGCGGTATATTTCGTGATGAAAAGTTAAAGACTGGCTATTAGCTTGGACTTTTACTGATCTGTTGTTGGGATAACTACTAAGATTCTTGCTACTAGTGAGTAAATTTCCACTAGCGGTGCTATTGCCCTTATAAATGAGCGTATGACCAGTATACATTGTGCCGGCTAGTGCAATAGCGGCGGAGCTACAGTCGCTTCCCTGCCACATGAATTTTGCATACCTCGGATTGATGCGCACGATTAAATCCGTATTATCAGAGCCGTCATTATAAGGGTCGTCGGTGTCGAAGTTATGGTATAAAGTCATGTTTTGGTTATGGTCGCCCTGCTCGGACTTGGCTAGTTCAGAGTCGCTCGAAACATAAACTGGTCCATAGAAGTAATTGTCGTTGAGGTTTGCGTTATATGCGCGATTCACGTTATAAAAGCGGACATGTTCAGCCCATTGATGGCTACTATCATAGTGATAGTTTGGGGCACTAGCGCCATTGTTGTCGTTAATTTTATCTCGAATATCAACGTCGGCGACACCCCAGGCTAACTTGTGTCCGTTTTCGATTTGGGTACCCGTGATTTGGACGGACTTTGTGCCATCGGCATTTGTAACTTTGGCCATGCTACTGCCAGATTTATATAATCTAACCGTAACATCGGTTTTCAAACCCATAACACCATCATCGCTATCGTACTTAAATGCATTGTATTCGAGATAGCCACTACAGCCATAGATAATAGCTGCACCATGACTTTTGGTGTCACCGCCAGGATGAACCTTCATATTCGAAAAGGTCATATAGAGGTCGTAGTATTGACCGCTAATACCTCTAGCAGCATTCGCATATCTGACAGTGAATGAAGCTTTAATATCATATGTGGAACTGAATGATTGTATGAAACCTATTGAACCGCAGTTACTTTGGTTACCATCGCCCTTGAGAGTGTAATTACCGGTTTGGGCTTTGTACTGTATTTTTGAACTATCGTCGCCGACGGCAAGGAACTGCGTTGAACTGTTGAGGCCAATTTTCGAAGGAAAAAGAATAATGTCGGTATTGCCGGTATTTGATAGATTCCATTCTAGTATGTCGCCCCCGCTCATTATTTTGCTCATGCTATATGTCTCAGCGGCAAATACGGGTTTGATATTGACGACAATAGACGACAATAACAATAGAGATGTAAAAAGAAACAGTAGGAGGCTTTTATTTTTAATTTTTAATAATCTGAACTGTGCCATTTTGTCCCTCTAACCCTCGTTATTGTTTGATAATATATAGCCGTTAATTAATTCTTCTAAATTTGGATACGTTTTAAGGTCGGCTTCTTTGGAGTAATAATATATATTGCCAGATTCGTACAGTTGTATGTTTTGTCCATTAATTTGGTTTAAGAATTTGAAATTCTTGACTGAAAGGCCCCATTTGTTTTTCTCAACTTCGAACCGAATAACCTCCGTGCCGCCATCTTCGTAATAAAGCATACCTTCGGTATTAGTTAGTTCGGTAGCGATTTTTACGGATGATTTCTTCGCGATTTCCTTTAGATCTTTTTCGCCCATTTCTTTCCCGACTATTTGTTCGAAAATTTTAAGCATTTCGGTTTTGCTGGAGGCGATAATCTCTCTAGCGGCAGCTCTTTGCTCTGCTTCGTCGTGAGCGATTTTGTTTGGGATGATGACATTTTCGATAACTAGATAGGCGGCTAAGGCAATCACGATGGCGCCTATAAAGAAGCGGAAACGCCAAATTTGTTTAGCGACTTTCTTGGTTTTATAATTACGAATCCATTTGGAAGCTTTGCGCTTGGCAGCCTTTTTCTCATTTTCGGCGTCTTTATATTCTTGTTTGCGCTTATTGGCGGCAGCTTGGAGACGTTTGATGAGTTCGTCGTCTTTTTTCTTAGCATCGCGTTCTTTTTTACGGGCAATTTTTTGAGCGCCCTCGACTTTTACGAATAGCTTACTGTCGTCTTTTTTCTTGATATCTTTGGCGTGGAATTCAATATTTTCTTCATCAATGGGAACGCCGTCGACGGCGGAGTAGGTAGAATCTTCTGGCTCGTCTATGGGTTCTTCAAAAATAATCGGTTCGCCAGTTGCACTTTTGATATTTGGAGATCCAGAGAGTTCTGGTACTCTCTTTGTTCTCTTTTTCCTTTCCTCCATCTTTCATAAATTATAGCATAAGCCGGATGGCGAGTGGAGTACTTTTTTATTTAATTTTCTAATGTGTCAGAACATAGGAATGATAAGCGGCGAATATCATGACCATCATAATACCTTCGATGCGCGTGAGTTTTTTATCGCTGCGTCCGCAGAGATAATATAAGATAGCGGCCGATAGCACGACAAGTGTGTCAATAACATTGAATGCACTTGAAGTGAAATCACCAAAGATGAGCGTAGGTAGGCCGAGTACGATACAAATATTAAATATATTAGTTCCGATAATATTGCCAATTGCGAGGTCGTGCTCGCCCTTCTTGGACGCGCTTACGGTCATAACGAGTTCTGGTAATGACGTGCCGATTACTACGACGGTCATAGCGACGATCTTTTGGCTTATATGCAACTCTTTTGCTAATGCAGCCGCATTATCGACGGCTAGATCGCTAGCGAGCGCAATTAAAATAAGAGTAATTATGATGTAAAAAATTGAACGGCCTAGGGTGTATTTCGAACGGAGTCGACGGCTATTGCGACGTTTGTGATTTTTGTCAAAATGGACTGTTACGAAAAGATAAGCTAAGAATACAACAAAGAGAATTATAAAAATGGTTGCATCGTAGCGCGATAATCCATTAGCGGGTCGCCCAAAAAGGGTGTCGTTAAGGGCTATAAAAAATGCACCCGTAACGACAACCAATAACGGTAATTCTTTTCTGACAGTCTGCTCTTTCACTTTGATGGGGGCAACGATAGAGGCGATGCCAACTACAAGAAGAATATTCACGACGCATGAGCCAATTACATTAGCGAGTGTCATGTCGTAATTAGTGGTCGCCATAGATTTAAAAGAAATAGCAAGTTCGGGAGCACAAGTGCCAAAAGCCGCCACAGTGAGCGCGATAATCATTTTCGGTACGCGTAAGCGGGTCGCCAATGAGCTAGCGGCGTCGACAAAAACATCACTAGATTTAACCAGCGTAATCAGTCCAACTAGAAGTAGAATTAGGTATTGAAAAATCATGTTTGTTTTTGCCTATGCTAATACTAGATTATCATAAAAAACTGAAAATTTGGATGTACAATATAAGTATGAGTGTTTTGGGAAAAAAGTTTTGGATACCTGTTTTAATTTTAGTATCCATAGTTGGCGTGGCGGGTATTACTTGCGGCGCTTTAATTTTTATTAATGATCAAAATAAATCAGAGCCAGAAGAAGTGGCAACTCCTGTGCCGGAGCCCGAACCGGAGCCGGATCCGGTGGCGACCGATGCGAAAATGAGGATATTATTGGCTGGTACGACTTTTTGGGGGCGCCGTACAAATCAATTGGCGCGCGCATCAAAAGTTGGTGTTAAATATCCATTTCAGAAACTTAATACGCTCAAGCCGGAGACATATGACGCTTGGATTGGCGGTTTGGAATGTCCAATAACGGATAATGGTCATAATTATGGTTTGGAAAACTCGATTTTTAAATTCAACTGCGATCCAGACTACCTACCGGAAGCGAAAAAATATTTTACTGCCTTTATGCTAGGAAACAATCATACCGACAACCAGGATGGCGGCAAAGGGCTCACGACTACGCGTAAATATCTCGACAAAAATGGCATTCAATATTTTGGTACGCCAAAATATTCTGGTAAGGTGACAAGTGAATTAGAACGCGATACGAAAGAAGCGACTAACTGTGGCATTGTGGTTTTGCCAGTGAACGTAACTTACGATAATAAAGAAGTCAAAAAGATTCAGATGCCGTTTGGGTTTTGTAGTGCACACGGCGTGTTTGGTATTCCTGGCGACGATTACATTGAAAACATGAAGACCTATGCAAGCTATGTGCCAACAATTGCAATGCCGCACATGGGCGCAGAATATCAGCCTTCACATGATGAGTTACGTCAGAATATTTATCGTCGAATGATTGACTATGCAAAGGTCGATTCAGTAATTGCGGATCATCCTCACTGGGTACAGGATGTCGAAGCTTATAAGGGTAAATTGATCGCTTACTCGATGGGCAACTTCATGTTCGACCAGTACGACGGCGTTGAATATTCGCGTTCGGCGGCAATTGAAGCAAATGCGATTGTAGCGGTTAAAGATACAGATTTTGATAAATGGAACGAATTAGGTGAGGCGTGTCTAGAAAATAAAAACACTTGCTTTGACGAAATTAAAAAAGCGAAACTGCCAAAGCTTAGCGTGACTTGGAAATACGATTATCATGCTACAACTTCGGCGAATGATTGCATTACGCGTTTAGCAAGTTCCAATGAGCGAACGGCGGTCGGTCAACGTCTGCGTTGGTCGGCGGTTCCAGCAAGTATGAAGGTCAAGAAATAAAAAAGCGCCCCCAATAAGGGGCGTTTTTTGATGTCGAATATTTAACGCGGGCGCGTTACGGCGACGGCGTGGGCTTTTTGTTCGATGCTGTCGTCGAGTTCTTTGAGCTCGACCGCTTCCCCGGTTTTATGTTCAATAGCTTTACTAATGAAGAAATCGGTCAGCTTTGGATTTTTT
>JAGCSL010000090.1 GCA_017964115.1 Candidatus Saccharimonadota bacterium | reverse complement strand
TGAATATCCGAGAACATCTCACCGTTACCCATTCGATGGCCATAAATAATCGAGAAACGGTCCATAAAACCATCATTATTTCGATAGTCCAAAAACAAACTCCCCGCCGATGCAAATTCCCCCTTGTAGTTACGATTTAGAAACCATGCATTATCTTCGCCTTGGACTACCGGATAGTTAATATTCGTGTCATCTATCCGCAACCATGCAATTATATATTTAGAGTCGTCATCTAGCTCGTCCAAAACCTCATCGCCATCCTTTGCGGCATATTCCTGCACATCTACACTCAAAGCTGCACTCTTCGACACTATATTAGCGTCAATCATCGCATATACGCTGACCCCTAAAATTGGCACAATCAGCGTATAAAACAATAAATCCAGTATTTTATTCGCTACTCTCATCCATAAAACCTCGTACGCTTAATCTTGCAATTACTTTACCAAGTATCGTACCGCCCCTCTCTTGTCCAAACTCGGATACTACCCCATTATCCATCAACATTACGTCCCCAATCCTATACTCTTTGCATATTCTGCAAAACAGTACCAAATCGCCATCCATCTCTCCGACGCAGCGCGTCACCCCAAATAAAACACCAAATATTATATAAAAAGCACAAGCAATCGAACCGCCTTTCAAAAATAGGCGCCCCCACCCGCGCCATTTTTTTCGCTTTATTTTGAGCATTTTGTCTTTCGCTGTTTTCTTTTATACACGCAGCCAATCGCCAAAATCGTTCCAATCGTAACCACTGCCAGCAAGTATGGCATCGTATTAATTATGATACCTGTTAAAACGTTTCCTTCTTTATGGTTTAAGAAGTCAACCCTATTGCTCGCCGACGTAACATCCGCCTCAACGGTTTTAGTCTCGGAAGTATTTCCTGCAACATTATCAACATATTGCACATAACCGTTCGCATCAACCTCAACTAGGCTATATGTCACGCCAATTGGCAACTCATCATTCTCGCCATCGTAGCCTATAAGCACCGTTTGGCCATGCTTTAGATAGATATAATCATCGGTGTCATCAATTGTTACTGTATTTACGGTAGCGACAGTTGAGCCACCATAATTCACTACAGCATCTTGTCCATAAACGGTAAATACATCGCCATTATTCGCACCATTTATTATAACTTTATACTTAAAATAATCATCTACATTTGCTAAATTACCACTCACCGCGTTTGTTACTTCGACGTGACTACGTTCGGCCGTCGACTCAAACAGAGCGTATAGCTTATCGCCTGTATCATGATTTTTAACTTGCTCTGACATTGTTGCAATATATTCACCAGTCGGCTGACCATTATTATCTAGTCTATTTCGCACGCTAACATAAAAATAATATTCTTTTTCGCTGTCTACCGGATAATTTGTCGCATCTTGTGAACCTGTTTCTCTCACTATAAACTTGTAATCTCCCAAAGCCGTAAATTCTTGATCCATCAAATTCGGTCCGCTATATGCAACCACATCGCCATTTTCGTCAGGATTTCCGTCAACTTCAATCTCGAATTCGCTCGGTATGTCAGCCACTACTGCAGGATTGCTCGTATCTTGTATTAACGAATAGTAGAAGGTGTTGTTAACATGGTTTTTCGCACCGTGCACTACTCGCGTAATGTCCATTCAGCTCGTACTATCAGGATTATCTGCTAAACTCGTACTAGTAGCATGTGCTGTTGATAGTAGAACTGACGCGCATAAAACACTTAAAATTGCCCCAATTCTAATTATTTTCCTCATATTTCCTCCACTTAGTTTTTTAAAAGCCCACAAAAAATCACGGTCCAGATTTCATACTCACCTCCAAATTATTGATTTGTTTTTAATTTAGAACAAAAAAGCACCCTTCTAAAGCATGAGTACAATTATTTTTTTACTGCTTTATCAGTAACGTCGAATTTCTCCATATATAGAGCTAACAACAATCTCGTTTGAGAATAAAATGCGCAAGCCGACGAATACACAATTGCAATTACAGGTGCAATTATCCACTGTACCGCCATCCAAATCTTTTTACTCTTTTTATAACGTGCTGGGCGAGGTGGTAACATCCTAAGAGATAATATCAACGATACAAATAAACCAATCGCGGCAACAGTTTGGATGTAACTTACAACCATTGGCAAATTATGCGATAGTAAATCACGCGTATCATAATGGAATATTAGTGGAATCCAACCGCCAAAAGCGATAATCGGCGCCATCGCCGCTAGTGTCACGTGTCCATCTAACAAACGGATAAATTTCGGAATAATCACGCCCCATTTAACCGTCCTCTTTTTCGAGAACATGTAAGTTCCCACATAAGCGACATCACTCGCACCATAATCCCACCTTCTCAATTGCACCCACTGAGCTTTCAGAGTTTTCCATAAAGTATCCGACAACACGGCGTCTTGATAAATTGGCGCACGAATCGGCAAAACCTCGTAATCTCCATCAAAATAGAACAAGCTTCGCCAGTATTGATGGCCATCTTCTACAATCGTACGCGTACTCCAGAAACCCATTTCAACTAGCGCGTCTAGCGACTGAGAATGCGACGCAAAATTGCGCAAAGTATGTGGGCGCATCGTACAAATTAAATTCCAGAACGAGTTTGTAGAAGCCACCACGCGCGTCACGGCCGGTGCATCCCAAATATTGTTCGTAAATAGCGAAACTGGTTGATAGCTTAAACGCTTGCGGTCTTCATGCACGACATATTCATAAGCAACTATGTCAAAGTAGCACTTGTCTGGTCTGTTATCGCAGTCTAGTGTTGTCACAATCACGTTGCTGTAACGAATATCCTTCTCTTTCACATATTCTTGCAACACATATCCTGCATTAGTGATATTCCCGCCCTTACCGATTACTTCATGCTTTATACCATCCGGATGCTTTGCCAAGATAAAGTGCCCGAACCGTTTCTTATAGTTCTTCTCGAGCGTTTTAGCGACCTTCTCGCCTTCTTCACCGCCCCTTTCTTCATAGGCAATCACTATTATCATCCGTTCTTTCGGATAGGTAGTCTTTAACAGTGACTCCATCGTCGGCACCAACACGTCCAATGACTCGTTATACATAGTAACAATGACCGCATGATAAATTTCACTCGGTTTCGGAAAATATCCTTCCTCCGCTGCAGCCACCATACAAAGATTACGCAAATGTTGATCGTAATCATACGAAGTTTTTTTCGTTCCCGCTAAGCGATCGTAACTGTCCTGAGCGTTTTCGAGTTCATTAAGGCGTTTTGACCAGTTTACCTTCGAACACTTTTGTGTCATCTTGTATCCTTGTACTGTCCTAAAAGCAATCCCAACAGCCTTGACTAAATTAATAATAACGATTAGCAAAATATAGCAGGATCCCAAGACCGGATTAACAGCCGACAGCACGAACAGTAAAATAATCATGCCGTAACTCAATAGACCAGGCAAAATTTCAAAAAAACGATACAGCGGTGTCCTCTTGCCCACCGGTATCTCAATTACTTTAGACATTTACCCTTCTCCGAGAATACTCATCAAAAAGCGCAACGCGATAATCGTGATCGCTACGCTTACGCCCAAAAATAGTCTGGCGATATCTTTTCCACGCTTCGTAAATAAGCGCGCACTAATAATCGTATGCCCTATGCCTATTGCTAATGCTATTAACGAGAAGGAAAACAGATACCACCACTCACTCTGCTCATACCCTCGGCTAACATCAGAGTAACGTGCCCAGATTTTTGGATGAGCTGGATTAAAATTGATAATTGGCACCAAAAATAGCCATAGATTGAGCAGAAAATTTACCGCCATCCACCATAACAAGCTGCGATCTTTCTTCCAAATCGCCTTATAATCTTCGGCCAATTCTTTCATAGCTTTATCTTATTCTACCATAAACACCAAAAACTCGCATTCACTAGTTTTTGGTGTTTGTATCGTAATTAATCTATTAACGATTTCTTCTCGCCTTAATTAAGGCACTTAATGATACGGCATAGCCCGTGATTGCTACCGCAATTACCGCTCCACTCGCCATGAACACAATTTTTAATAACCAGTTCCCGTCATTATCCTCGGCCGTACTTAGCTTACGCTCAGGCACGCTCTCTACTGGATATAAATTACTGTGCGCCAACACCACGCCACTTTCGACATTAAGCTTAATCTTCTGCTCAGAGTCCTTTTCACTTTCCTCTTTCTCGGCATAGTATTTTGAACCACGCACCGAGTAATCAGCCTCCTTCTTGACCGTCGTCGCGAAAGCACGATATCCTTTTGGCAATTCAATCTTATACGCTTCACTTTCGTCATCATAGTTGACGACCTCAAGGCTTTCTTCTGAACTTGTATCCGCCGCTTCCGAGAAAGCAACCTGCAATAAATTACCTTCAATATTCGCATTCTCTTCAAGCGGCATTCTTTCACCGTCGGTATATAGGCGCGTAATTTGTGCATCTTTACCAATTTTTACGACGCTTTCTATCTCACTACCTGCGCCATTGCCAATACCGGCAGCACCCCAACCTGCCACGGCATTTTTTACTACACCATTTATGATATTTAATTTAACTTTCGTATCAACGTCGCACACCTTTGCGCCAGAGCCGATTGCCGCACCGCCCAAAGCTTCATCAGCATCACTTTCATAACCGCGAATGTCATTAAAGCTACCGCCTTCGATCTTGATATTCACACTCGCACTACAGTTACCGCCACCAATCCCAGCCGCAAAGTCACCGCCCTGAATCGAGTTTAATTCGCCATTATTAACTTTTATATTCGTATTAATATAATTTCCCCCACCTATACCAGCGCTACCGGCCTTACCCGTCGCGGAAACGCTACCACCGTTAATCGTAATTAAGCCAGCTTTATAGTCTTTATTAGCCAATGCGCTAGAACCAGTGCCACCACCAATCCCCGCGCTATTTGCCTGTGCAGCCGCTACAATGTTTCCACCGTTAATGATAATCTTTCCATTAATCGCGCTGATTGTCTTCGTACCATTGCCACCAATCCCGGCGCCGCCATCATTGCCACCAGTAACATTAAGCTCACCATCGCCATCGATGGTTAACGTAGCCATATTGCCATTGCCAGCGTATCCCACGCTAATCCCCGCGCCTACGCCTTCGCCAACAACTTTATTTTTTCCTTCAAGAATAATTTCAGCCTTTACGCCACTATCAATCGAAATGCCCGCCCCTTTTGCCGAATTAATCGTCACATCTTTCAATGTCAACTTAACATCACCAATAATATTTAAAGGCACCTTAGAGGTGCCAGATATCGTAACTTCTCCACCGCTGATAATAATCTTATTTGCAGCCGGCAAGAAGCTTCCACCATTCTCACCGTTAATAATCTCGTAACCGAGTAGGCTCTCCGCACTTGTCGTTCCAGCAATTATAAAACCCATCCCAAGCGTTAACATAACGCCAAAAATAGCTTTATAACTCCTACACATAAAACTCCACTAACTCCTTTTTCCTGATATCCATTTAATCATACTGCAAACCAAAGCACAAGCACCATTTTAGTACTTTACTAATTAGCGTATATATACTATACTAATTTGGAAATCATTCCCAAATTCAAGAAGTGAAGAGTTATAAAATGAAATACAACACAATTAATCGCAACTATTTTCTGCAAACAATTCAAACTTTCCGCAAGCCTTTCACGGCTAAAGAAGTCCTAGAACGTCTTAAAGAAGATGAAAACCCCATGGGCACCAGCACAGTCTATCGTTTCTTAGATGAATTTTCCTCCGATGGTACTATTCGTAAAATTATCGGCGATAATAATACTACTAAATACTTTTATTTCAAACCCTGCACTGATGAAAACCATTTCTATCTTGAATGCGAAAAGTGTCATCGCATGACTCATATCGACTGTCGCCATCTCAAAAATTTTTCCAAACATCTATCCAAGAAGCATGATTTTAAAGTTTCAAATTATAGTCTAGTTTTAACTGGCACCTGTGCCGACTGCGCAAAGAAGGCTTAATATGAGAACTATTCTCAAAATCATTTTCTTCCTTGCCCTCATCGCCACTTTTTCTACTCTATTCTTCCTTCCCATCAGTAACCAAACACCAGAAGTTGAGCAAACTAAAATAGTCACCACTATCTTCCCGGCCTATGATTTCGCACGCACAATCAGCAAGGATACCAATACCGAAATTAAAATGCTCATTAAGCCTGGCGCTGATTTGCATAGCTACGAGCCTACCCCACAAGATATTATCGCTATTAAAGAATCAAATATCTTTATTTATAATGGTGGCGAATCTGAAAGTTGGATAAATAGTATTCTTAACGAAATTGATAAAGATAATACTGTAATTGTCCGTATGATGGATTCCGTAGAGCTAAAAGAAGAATCTCTAGACAATATCCTCAACGCAAAGAGTAATGATATAAAAACCGAAACAGATTACGATGAACACGTTTGGACTAATCCCAATAATGTCATAAAAATTTCTGAAGCTATCGCGCAAGCTATCAAGAACCACGCGCCAGACAATACATCAACTATTCAGCGCAATCTTGATCAATTCAAAACCGATCTCGAAAAACTCGACGAAAGCTTTCGTAGTCTAGCGTCGCAAAAAACTGGTACCATTATCATTGCCGACCGTTTCCCTTTTCTTTATTTCACCAACGAGTATGGCTTCAATTATTTAGCCGCCTTTCCTGGCTGTTCCGAGCAAACTGAGGCTTCCGCCAAAACCGTTGCTGAACTCATTAAAGCTACCAAAGATAGTTCAAATAAAATTATTTTCAAACTAGAGTTATCGAACGGCAAAATCGCCCAAACTGTTTCAAAATCTACTAAAGCCACTGTTCTTACCTGGCATTCCGTCCATAATCTTTCTCAAGCCGATTTCGATGCTGGCAAAACGTATCTCGATTTTATGCAGGAGAATCTAAAAAACTTAGGCGAGGCTCTTCATGACCGCACTGCAGGCTAAGCACCTAAGTCTTCGTTATGGCCATCATTTTGTATTCAAAAATCTCTCTTTCACTGTAGAAGATAAAGATTTCCTTTGCATTGTTGGGCCAAATGGCTCAGGAAAATCCACTCTTCTCAAATGCATTCTTGGCGAGATAAAGCCAAGTTCAGGAAAAATTCTCTTTAAAAATGGTTCTAAAAATCACCATATCGGCTACTTGCCTCAAAACACCGAACTAAATCCCATCTTCCCCGCTTCAGTCTACGAAATCGTTGCATCTGGTGCTCTTAATCAAATCGGCCCATTTACTCCTTATCCAAAAGCTAAAATTAGCTCCGTTCTCGAAACACTTCAGCTAAATACTCTAAAAAATAAATCATTTCAGGAGCTATCCGGCGGCCAACGTCAACGCGTTCTACTCGCTCGCGCCTTAGTCGCCAGCACAGATATTCTAATCCTTGACGAGCCGTCTAATAATCTTGATTACAAATCTAAGCAAGATTTTTATAAAATCCTGAAAAAACTTAATCAAACTACCACTATTCTCATGGTTACTCACGACCTCGACCACCACAATCTCATCGGTAATAAAATTCTGTCTCTTGACCCGAATCTTCCATTTTTTGGTAGCACTTCCGATTATGTAAGGAGGATTCATGCTGAGTAGTTTCATCGAGATGCTTAACTATAATTTCATCCTGCGCGCATTTTTAGCCGGAATCATCATTGCAATCTGCTCCGCCCTTATTGGCTCAAGTCTCGTTTTGCGCAAACAATCCATGATTGGCGACGGTTTATCTCACGTTGCATTCGGTTCTGCCGCCATCGCAACTATCCTCGACCTCGCACCGATAGAATTTTCAATCCCAATCGTTATTATTGCAGCAATTCTTATATTGCGTTTAAACCAAAACTCAAAAATCAACGGAGATGCTGCCATTGCCGTACTGTCTGCATCCGCTCTCGCTCTTGGTACATTCCTCATATCTGTTAATCGTGGCACAAACATCGATCTAAACGCTTACTTATTTGGTAGCATTCTCGCTATCGGTCAACACGATTTAATTATTTGCGCCATCTTAGGGTTCATTGTAGTTGCAATTTATTTATGCCTCCGCCGCCAAATTTTTGCTATTACATTTGACGAAAAGTTCGCTAAGGCCATTGGTCTAAAAACTGAACTATACAATACTATTCTTGCCATTCTCTGTGCGCTCATCGTTGTTGTCGGTATGCGTATGTTGGGGGCACTGCTTATTTCAAGCCTAATAATCTTCCCCAGTCTATCTGCGCTCTATCTCAGTAAAAACTATCACCAAAATATCATCATTTCTCTAATAATATCTGTCGTCTGTTTTATTATTGGTTTTACAATGTCTTATGCATTTAACGCTCCAACCGGCGCAACTATTGTTCTAACAAACCTAATCATGCTCATTCTTTGTTGGATATATAATAAGCTAAGATGAACCACGTAAAATACTACAAGTCTTTTGACCAAGACTTTTCCGAAAGCAAACAGCAGGACTATAAACTCCCCGATGACTATCAGTGGATTAATCCAAAACTATCTCATCGCATTATCTCTGCTCTACTCTATCCGATTATCATTATTTTTGTATTTTGCTATCAAAAGTTCTACGCCCACGTCAAAATCGTCAATAAAAAAGTCCTTAAAAAGGCCAAAAAACAAGGCTATTTCCTCTATTCCAGCCATACTCAAGTTTTCGGAGATGTCGTAAATCATTTCATCACAACTTTTCCAACTCATCCTTATCTAATTTGCAGTCCAGCCAATCTTGGCATTGTCGCAATCGGTCGACAGTTGCCATTAATGGGCGCTTTGCCTATCCCAGACAATATCCATCAACTTCAACAGTTTAACTCTGCAATAAAAACTCGTATTCAACAGAAAAAAGTGATTGTCACCTATCCAGAAGCTCACGTTTGGCCATGGTATACCGGCATTCGCCCTATGAACACGGCCGCTTTTCATTACCCCGCAACAATTAACGCTCCCGTTTTCGTCGCCACGACAACCTATCAAAAATCAAAGTTTCATAAGAAACCAAAAATAACTATCTATGTCGATGGCCCAATTCGCGCACCGAAAGATTTGCCGCGCAAAGACAAGACTCATTACTATCAAGAAAAAATCACCGAGACCATGCAACGACGCGCCAATCTCAGCAACTACGCCTACATAGAATATAAGCCTAAATCTTAGTTCTCAACCCTACTATATCTTTTGCGGAAAACTTATAATTCAACTTTTCGCCATAGGCTTTCTCATAAGCCTCAACCCTTTCCGCATAATCTTTTTCTGCCATTTCGCGACTATTTTCTTTGACGGTTTTTTCCGAATCTGGATAAATTGGGTCTAATACATGCGCAACAAATTTCAATAAATTAAACTGATCATTATCCTTCTTGCCCGAATCAATTATTTCCACAAAAATCGGCACCACCGGAACATTCGCCATCGCAGCAAACATATAACTACCACGTTTGCATGGGCGTGGTTTACGGTAGTTGTACCACATCTCCTCTTCTGGATATATTAAGACAAATTCACCTCTATCAGTCAGTTCCTTCAATTCAGGTACAAATTCTTTTGTTATATAGTTTGGACCCTTTCTGAGCGGTAAAGTGTTTAAATTATTCATTAAATAACCAATAATACCCGGCATCGCTACGTTCGTTTCTTGAATCACAATGTATGGTGTTTTATGAAATTTTTTGCGAATAACTTTGCGTGCGCACATACTATCGCAATGATTAAAATGATTGCTTGTGACAATAGCGCCCTTCTTGATTGTGTCCAGCTTCTCAATTCCATCGATTCTAATTGAGGGGCTCATTACTCCGCCCATAATTCTCTGAATTGCAACTGCTCCCCTACGGCGCCAGAAAAATTTAAACTTATGATTATTGCGAAAATCTTTGAATTCATTGATTGCGCGCTCAGCCTCTTCGTCCGACATTGTCGGGTCATCAACTTCAACTTTTTTGTTAAACTCCTCGTTTTTGATGTTCTTCTTAATATTTTCAATAACCGGAGTTTTATCGCCACCAATAATCATCTTTTCTCTTCTTTACGTAAAACTGTTCGAAACGTCATCTCGTTTCCGAGAATCTCCGTAACGCGATCGGCCATCCATTGCAAGCGTTTCTCATCGCCTTTTTTATCCCACCGCGTAAACGATTTCTTTTCACGTTGAATATCCTTCAAAAAAACTGACTCATTAGCATACTTCCAGAAATGCTCTTCATACATCGTACCGTCATAATGCCACGGTTTAAAGAACATATTATAATGCACTATCATCGGATTACGCACAAATTTTTGCGTAGGTGTCGGCATTGCATTCCAAATCTGGTCTAGATGCATAATGCGGCCATCGCACATCGAATTTAAGTAATCTTGATCTGGCGCAACCGTATCGAAATCATAGGTATTCAGTAAATACAAGAAACGCTCCACGAATTCTTCGTCGCGCATTTTTTTGAAATTCATCAATAGCACACCGGAATTGATATATTTCTTACTCTTCACGCCCACAACGCGCTCAAAATAATCACAAAACAGCTGGTTATTATTCGCCGAAATATCCGAACAAGCGCCTATCAAATTATCACCTAAATCAGTCTTAAATAATTCTGCGACGTCACCCAGCACTACGATGTCACTATCAAGATAAATGCCTTTATCATAATCTGGGAACATTTCTGGCAAGAAAATCCGGTAATAAATCGTCGGCGTAAAGTAATCACCCTTCAAGCGCGTTTCCTTTCGATCCGAAATTCCACGTAATTTATCTTTCATTTCGGTCAAAATAATCTTCACGTTGTCGTGGCCTTTGCTAAGATTTTTAATCTTTTGCATCGTACGTTTTTTCGTATTATTATGCACGACATGAATTTCGTAATTATATTCTTTATTCGTATGCTCTATCAGAGAGGCCATCGCAATACCAAGATATGGCGCATATTTTTCGTCGACGGAAAAGAATACTGGCACAGTTAGCTTGCTCATCTTATCTCACCTTTTTTCTAACTTTTAGATATTCATCCAGCACGTCATCGAAAGCATGACATTTCAACACATCATGCAACTTCTCGATATCCCAAGGCTTAATCTTTTGCGTATGAAACATTGGCCAAAATCTGAACGTTGTCGAAAAATGCCTAAATACCGTATCTTCAGTTTCGCGCTTTTGTTCGTTAAACTTACGATCAACTATCTTTTTGCGTCTTGAGTACAAATTTAACGAAGTTTGGTCTGGCAGCAACATCTTCGTATGTGCCACGCGTCGACGTGTCCTTCTAAACAAGCCCGATTGACGTATTAAATCCATATTCATCAAAAGAACTCCTGAATTCATATAAGTTTTTTCGAAAAGGCTCGTACGAATCCAATGTTGGCCATAATAATCCACCGCCCCAATCAATTCATATTCGTCGTTATTCATCTTGTACAGCTCATACGGATCACGCAACGCGACCACATCCGTATCAAGATATAGTAATTTTTTCGGCAATTCTTTAATCAAATCAGCATAAAGCCTTAGCAAACAATACGGCGTGAAAAAGGTTTTTAGATTTGCCCGCGGCATATCAGAATTAAAGGCTTCCGTCGCATCAATTAACTTAATTGAGTGACGCTCATCCTTCGTCTTTAAAATTTTCTCAAGATTTTCGATTGCGCTTGCTGGTATTTCTTTATATCCCTTCAGGCGCATCGTAAGCACATAGATAGAAAGCGGTCTCGATGTATGTTTAGCAAGAGATAGGGTTGAAATAATCAACCCATCCAGAATGTTTCTGTCGCCACAATACAAAATATTCATAACAACTTTCTAGATTATACCAAAAAGCTTAAAAACTCGCCATTTACCCTTAAGTTTATTTTTGGCGTTCCTTGATGTAATCAATTACATCTCCAACCGTATGCAAATTTTTTACATCCTTGTCAGCTATTTCAACATCATACTTATCTTCAAAAGCGGTCACCAAATCTACCAAATCCAAAGATTCGACATCGAGATCATTCAGAAAGTCCGTCTCAAGCGTAATCTTCTTTTCGTCTACTTCTAATGTGTCCGCGATTAATTTAAATACTTCCTTTTCCATTTATTTCTTCCTCTATTAATTTATCTCTTAAAACTTTGCCGTTGTTATTACGTGGAAATTCGCTATCACGCAAACGCACAAAAGCAATCTGACGATTCTTTGGCCTGCCTTTATTATACTCGCCCACAAGTTCATCAAAATATTCTTGATCACCTAAGTATCCCTTATTCGGGAAAATCGTCACTACTATTCTATTGTTATCGTCATAAGCCAAAACTTCCGCCACACCATCATCGCGTGCTAACTCAGTTTCAATTTCTTCTGGGCTCACATTTTCGCCATTACTCAGAATAATTAAGTTCTTTTTACGTCCTGTTATAAACAGAAAACCATCTTCGTCTATCTTGCCTAAATCGCCAGTGTGAAAATGACCATTCGAAAGAACTTCTTCTGTCGCCTTTCGGTCTTTATAGTACCCTTTCATGACAATATCACCACTCACAACAACTTCATCGTCTACAATTTTCACATCAACGTCTCGGCAAATCTGCCCTACACTGCCATCACGTTTATAATGGTTACGATTTACCGCCACAACTGGCGAACATTCTGTAATGCCATAGCCGACCAATACCTCGATACCAATACTTCTGAACCATTCTACATATTTTACGTCGAGTGCCGCTCCGCCACAGATAATATATTTTACTTCTCCGCCAAATTCATCCAAAATTGACTTGAAAAACTTTTGTCGCCAATCAATTCCAATTTTACGTAGCGCGTCGCTAATTTTAACGGCTCGCGCCAATTTCTTTTCGCGTTTTTCGCGTCGTGCCGTACGCCAAATTTGACGATACATTGTTTCTACTACCATCGGCACCGCAAAAATAACATCCGGCTTACCGTCCTTAAAGTCGTCCATTAGATGTTTCAGGCTGTTCGAAATAAAAGTATCGCAACCATAATAAAAAGGCATCAATAATGACGTCACGAAGCCAAACGCATGATGATATGGCAAAAAGCTTGCCGCTCGTTTATCTGGCGTATAAAGCGACGATGCGCCGTAAATATCCGCTACTATATTTTTCTGCGATAAGACCACTGCCTTACTATATCCAGTCGTACCCGACGTAAAGAAAATCATTGCATCTTTGTCTGCATCCTGAATATTTTTATTATGCAATTTACGCCCAATATTTAAATAATCATCCAAGTCTTCAAGCGGATAACTTTCTCGGAATATTTCGCCCATATTCTCACAATAATTTAACGAATAATAAACCGCTTTTACGTCCACTTGTTTTAGCTGCTTTTTCAACAATTCTGCATCGGTATCCTTATCTAAAGCCACACAAACATTACCGCTTATCACAATCGCCAAAGCAACTAGCACCCATGCATAGCTGTCCTCGCCAATTAAGGCAATATTTTTACCCTGGTAATTTGCATAAAAATAGGCACTCAAAATGTTCACTTCTTCATAAAAATCCGCGAAACTTTTATGACACAATTTGCCATTTTCACGCCAAGAAAAAGCAGTTTTCTTAGAATCTTTTCGCAAACAAACCAAGTCCCACAAATCCGTCAATTTCGGCACATTATAATAATCGTAATTAGCGTTTTCTTCTCTACTCACAATACCTATATTATATAATAGCCAATCGCTTATGTTAAAATACAGTTATGCGGATTAATCAAAAAATCACTGCTATCATCGCCGTAATATTATTAATTGTCATCGGCGGATGTTCCGCTTGGCTTTATTATCATTACAGCGGCCTCAATCTTCCTAAAACCGACAGTAAAATCATTAAATACGAATTGCAGACCCATGAATACTTCGAAAATGCGCCGGCTACCACAAAATATCGCATCAGATCCACTGTCGATCTCGATGCTTTTTATGCGCTCTATTCAGATACGCTAAGTCTTGATGCTAGTTATTTAAACGCAAATGACATTTTTATTATGGTACAACCGGCCAATTCCGGTAGCGTCCAGCACCAACTGTCCGCCGTCAATTTCGACCATGACACCGTCAATTTCGAAATTAAAACAGACTCACCAGAAATCGGCACTGACGATATGGCCTTCTGGTATTTTGTTGCTATTATTCCAAGAGAAAAGCTCAAAAATCTCAATCTATCTGATTGGGAAACGCCAACTAATATAGAAAATAATAGGAGTAATTAAATGAAACGTACATCAAAAAAGAATAATAAGATAATCATTTGGATAGTCATTGCCATCCTTGCTATTATCGGCGCCGTCATTGCTGCTTTTTTTATAATTAATAGCAAGAATAGCCAAACTAGTGATACGATTCCAGATAATTACATTGCCATTTTTCATGGCGGCTCTGGTGAAAGAACCTACGAAACATATATTTACAAGCAAGACAACGGCCACGCCAACTCTGGTTTTGATTATATAAACGTTACCAGCACCACTAAAGAATGGGGGAGCAGCGAATGGGTTCATAAGATCACTAAACGTGGCTCGGTTCAGTGGACGGACAATGTATTTACGGTCGCTAAAGAAAACAACGCCTACTCATTTGTCACAATACCAAATAGCGACAAAACTTATTCTATCGAAGAATTTATGCCAATGTTCTTAATGGACTAAACAAAAAAATGGAGCCGTTGACTGGGATCGAACCAGCGACCTGCTCGTTACGAATGAGCTGCTCTGCCAGCTGAGCTACAACGGCGTCCGTACCAATGATTATAACACATTCAAGATAAAGAGCCTAGCGCTATGCTAGGCTCTCTCCAACTCCTCACTTCAGGTCATTCTCATTAAACAATACTCGATAGATATAGAAATACCAGTATCTACTGCCTCCGCCATTGAATAATACGTAGGCTTCGCCGTCTACGAAAATCATACTTTCCATCTCTAATCTCGGCTCACATACTACAAACGCACGGACAGCGCAATTATTGCGCATATCAACCTGATATATCACGTTCTGGTTAGTTTTTATCCCCACCGAACGCGCCGCTTGACCGTCGTAGGCCCAATTTACCAAATATAGACATCCGTCATAGTAACAAATATCTTGGTTTGTCAGATCGGTCGCTACTTCATACTCGAACAATACCTTCGAGAAACCACGGTCCAATACGCTCAAATTCTTACCGTCTCGCACAACGAACGTATCGTCTACATTGTTATAAGCAATTCCATTTCCTACACAAGGTAAACTCCACTGTCCACGTTCCGCAAAACTTTCTACATCTATCCGTGCTACACCATCGCATTCGTCTTGCTCATTTCGAATTCCAACCACAATCAACTCGTTATTTATAGGATCATAGGTCATCCCGTTCGCATGTCCAAGCTCAAAAGTTGCATCTGAGCTCAAAAAATCCTCCGTTACGTCACGCGACTCTTTTCGATCAATGATAATCAGCTTATTGTTCGTCTCACCGCCCTGCTTTTTCGTACCAAACGGCCTCCCCGCGATAATATAATAATCATCGGTTGCCGCCATACTCTGCACTGAGCTTATTCCCTGCGGTTTATTCCCCCTATAAACTAGCTCTAAGGCTAGCGGCGTCATCTCGTCGACTCGAATCGATGCAATTGGCGTCGTTATCCTTTTAGCAAAATACCTCCCCATTATGCCTACCAAGATCAAGCATACAATAATCACAACTATTTTATATCTACTTCGCTTCATTTAGATTCCCCCTTTCGCGAAGATCGGAGTTTTTAAGGTGCTACTTCATTGTCTCATCTTTAGCCACAGAGGTCAAACCAGTGCAAAAGCACTTGCAATTCCGCCCACTTTCGTATATACTTATCAACACAAGGGCTCGTAGCTCAGTTGGTTAGAGCGCCTCCCTGTCACGGAGGAGGTCGCGCGTTCGAGTCGCGTCGGGCCCGCCATTAAAAAAATCTCCTAGCGGAGATCTTTTTAATGTTTTATTATTCTTCTCTTATTTCGTCTAGAAGATTAGTCAATTCCTCCGTCGCTTCACGGTAATTGCTCGGATACTTCATGTATCCATGTGCCTCAATCTTCCTTTCGTCATCGTATTCGATTTTTAACGTAAAACCACTTCCATCCAATACGCCATCATCGCTTTCATTGAAGCCGTCCCATTTGCCCATCTCATATTTTTTAACAATGTCCGCTATTTTCCCTAAATATGAGCTATCGATTGTCTTATTTACATCAAAATTAATCATACAGCCCATACATTTTGCCGAATACAACGCTAAATTATCTTGCTTCTTAAGCGTGTAATCAACATATCCGCCCATCCCACTACCATGACTATACGAAAAACTTACTATCCCCCCGTTTCGTTCATGCCTCGAAGAGCCTATTCCAAACACTATCACGGCGACAATTGCTATTACGACCGCAATCGCCCCTATTATTATTGCCGCTATCTTAAATTGTTTGTTGCTTTCTTTCTTCTTTTCACTCATACTTCTATCATAACAAATCCCTTAATGCATTTTGTGTTAAAATATACCTAGCGCGGGTGTCGTATAACGGCTATTATGTATCCTTCCCAAGGATGAGACGAGAGTTCGACTCTCTCCACCCGCACCAAAGCATAAAACATAACCCATCGGGTTATTTTTTATTCTTCGCATCAGCAGAGCGCTCTCTCGGCCTAAACATGTACTTTTTCTATTCCGTTTATGCTAAAATAAAGGTAATTATGCAACCGAATAATATGCAAGCTCAACCTGCTATGGCTCCAAATCAGATGCCTCAGCAGAGTCCAATGAATTATCAAACTACCCCAGTTCCGCCTACCGCCAAAAAAGCTAGTCCACTCGGAATGATTCTAGCTATCGTATTTGGCGTTATTGCCCTGGGGCTAATTATTTTCATCGTTATCGACAAGATGAAACCGCAAGACAAGCCAGTTGACACTCACGTCATGACTGCGCCACTTTCCACTCGTCTTTCCGAGATCGATATACCAAAAGGCTCCGAGGCGGATATTCTCAAAAACACCCTCGCTGGTCGCACCTTTACGGTTAATTCCGCTTTTGACGAATATATCACCTTCACGAGTGAATCCAAGTACGAGTTCTCATATTATCGTAGTCCAGTCGAAGATCGTCTCAAGCTTCAGGCCAGCACCGATCCTGGCACTTATACCGTCAACGATAAGGCTATCACGCTCAGCAACGGCGAAAGCTTCCAGATCACCGGCGACTATCTCGTCAAAACCAGCGACAAAATGAGCAATAATAAGACCACTGTTTATTTTGATGCTCTTCAGCTTGATTCAATTATGCCGAACATTTCAGTCGCACTTAGCACTTATCTCAACACTAATAAAAAGGCCGACGCGCCAAACTTCGAAAAGGTTCGCATTGAGCGCTTCTACTGCCACGCTGATTACTCTATCAAGAAAATGACCAACGCCGATAGCTACCTCTGCGATACTACCTATAGCTATCTATTCGACCAATCAAAATTAGCTACGCAGATTAAAGCCGCTAAGGCAGCAAATTTCCCTGCCTATTGCGCTCTCAAGAAAAGCCCTTACTCAACCTATGTTGCTGATGGTGGTACTTGTAACCCAGATTACACCGTCTCAACTTGGTCATATGTCATTGTTCGTACTGATAATATCAGCTACCGCGTCACTGGTTCCTTCCGCACCATCGAAGATTCTACCGAAGCCCTCCCACGCTACTAGCTATTGCAAAAATAAGCATTTTGTGGTATAATTAAAGTATATGAAGCTTTCTCGTTATAAGCACGATTCTCCTTTTTCTTACGCTCTCGGCGCCACTCTTAGCTATGAACTGCTCAAAACTAATCCTCTATTAATCCAACGCGTCTTTTTGCGCCCAAACATTAAACATGGCGACGACCTCGAGAAAATTCTTACTGAATTCCGCCACAAACATCTCGAAATCATCGAATCATCCAAGGCTTTCAATATTCTTAACGCTAAGGATAATTGCCTTCTTATCGCCGAGTTTGCTAAACCGAGTCCGAAATTAGATCATGACACAAACACACCACATATCGTGCTCGTCAATCCTTCTGATGCCGGCAATCTTGGTACCATTATGCGTAGCGCTGCTGCTTTCAATTATCGAAATATCGCCATTATCACTCCTGCCGTCGATCCATACGACCCCAAAACCATCCGCGCATCCATGGGCGCAATCTTCCATCTTAATATTGAGCAGTTTCAATCTTTCGACGATTATCTAGCTACTCAATCGGACAATCGCGAATTCTACTCATTCATGCTGGACGAGCGCACACAGACACTTAACGCTATAGCGCCCAAAGACAACAACTACGCTCTTATTTTTGGCAACGAAGCTTCTGGCCTTCCACAGGATTTTGCCCGAATTACCACCCCTATTTTTATCCCGCAATCGTCACAAGTCGATAGCCTTAATCTATCTGTCGCCGCCAGTATCGCTATGTACCATTTCAACACGAAGTAACAAAAAGCCCCCCATTTGGGGGGATTTTTTATTCGTTTTCTTTTGAATCGGGGCTTTCGGTTGCCGATTCCTCATCGCTTGCATCAATCTTCACTTCAATATTCTCAGTCACCTTACCGTCATCGCGCAGTTTCTGCACGTCGTTATCTACCTTTGAGAAGCGAATTGAAATCGTCTCATAGCTTACCTTCTTGTCGTCTTTAGCCACCAAACGCACATAATAATACCCATCACCATTCTTCGAAATGAAGCGCTCCGATACATCCCCCTTCTTTTCTAGCTTCATTGCCACTTCTGCACGTCCACTATCTAAATTCGAGACTTCCACTGCATTACCCGCCGCCTCATAGCTAATCAGATCATTATTCTTCATAATATCTGCCACTTTAGAAAAATTGTTCCCGTGTGCACGTAAAGCATCTTCCACCTCTTCCGCGGCCTTCTTGGCATCTTCATCAATTTCGACCGATAATTTTCGCTTTGCTAACGATAGCATAATCAGTCGGCGATATTCCGACATATTCAAGCCAAAATTATCGCGCACAATACCCTCAAAGGCTTCGTCGCTGCGTTTCTCGCCATCAATGCTCTTATGGCCATCAATCACCTCATCGATTTCTGAAGCCGAAACTGTTAAATTGCGCGCTTCCAGCTCCGCCAAAACATAGGCATACATTTCCGCATCGTTCAGCGCTTGACGCTTATAAAATACCTTCAAGGCCTTAATTTCTTCGTCGCTATCGTCGAGTTTACCACGCTGACGCTCAATCGAAGTAATACTGCTACGATAAAGCATTAGATAATCACTATACAGAACCTTATGGCCATCAATTTCCGCTACTGGTAAGCCCAACACCTTCGTAAAACGATACATTACTTCGCCAGTGTTTTGTGCCTTATATAGCTGATACCAACCAATTCCGACAAAAGTTGCTATCGCCACCACCGCAATCGCAATCGCCGATATTACAATACGGTGCTTCGCATACTGAAAAGGATATTTAAATTTCTTCCCTTTCGTCAAAATCTCTTCGCGGCTTTCTTCCAGATTTTGCTGCGTAATATTGATATTCTTTTTCTTCGAGCGACGCTCTTTAATATTTTCAATAAATTTGCTCATAATCTATTCTTTTGGTTGCGCGCCGTGTCGCGCATTCTCTATTTCATTATACACGGTTTCAGGGTGGCTCACCATGCTAAGCACCAGATCGCCCGCACCCGTCTGAATCAAAATCGTCCCATAATTAAACATTGAACCAAACATCCCCGGCACTCCAAATGAAGCACTTTGAATGTTTTCTAAACTCAAATCTACTACAGTCTTCTTAAACAGCCCTTTTTGTCGCGTCTGACGCAATCTCTGATTAGTTACAATATAAAAGCTAAAATACCACAGCAAATAACTGTAGCCTAACCCTAATAGTCCTACAATTACAAAAGCCATCCATACGAATACCATATTCTGATTATCTGGCCATATTAACTTCGGCACGAAGCCCACGGCCGTCATAAAAACTAGGAATAGAAAACCTTTAATCGACGTCAAAATATGCCGCCTAAAAACATAGACTACTTCTTCATCTTTCCTCTGGCCTTCAAACGTCGATGCCATATCTATATTTTACCATAAGCGTCTCTTGTTCGCCCCACCCCACTATCGCCACTGATAAAAACAAAAAGAAATCGCGACATGTACGTGATTTCTTTTTGGTAGCCCAGGAGCGAGTCGAACGCACAACCTTCTCCTTAGGACGGAGCTGCTCTATCCATTGAGCTACTGGGCCACGTAGCCATATTTTACCATAAAAAAGCGCACCTCTAAAGAGAGGCGCGCTTATAAAACCTTTAGCGTGTAAACTTTTCGCTCAAAGTATGATACATCTGAATTTCTTCTGGCTTAAACCAGTAGGAAACTTCCGCTTCAGCTTCTTCCGGATTACCTGAGGCGTGAATTAGATTCGGAACAGCCTCGTCATGCGCATCGGCGTAACCGAATGAGACGTGAGCATAATCGCCACGAATCGTACCCATATCAGCTGCCATTGGCTCAGTCGAACCAACCATCTTGCGTACTAATGGCACTGCTTCCACGCCCTCAAGCACCATTGCAATTACTGGGCCAGAAGTCATGAACTTCAATGTGATGTCGAAAGTCTTTTGACCACGGCGCGAAATCATCTTCGAAATGCCTTCGTAGTGCTGATAATAATGGTCTTTATCTGGACTAACCATCTTTGCGCCGACAATCTTCAAACCAACACGCTCAAAGCGACTCAAAATTTCGCCCACGATACCACGCTGTACAGCATCCGGCTTAAATACAATCAGCGTTCGCTGAATTAAGTTATTCGGATTATTTTCCTTAGTAAAACCGATATTTGCTGCAGTTGCGCTCTTCTCGCTCGCAATCTTTGCAGTAGCTTTGCCAATTTTCTTTTTGGCTTCTTTTTTATCTGCCATGTTTTTCTCCCTTTTTCACATTATACACCGAGAAAAACACATCGAAAAGCCAAAATGTCAAGATTAGTAATTATCGTTGCAGGCAATGGTTTCCTTGTCCATCTCTAATTTGTACATTATCGCGAAAATTCTGGTGCCATTTCTATACTCGACCTCCCCATTGTCGCCACATATAGCCTGAATAAACACATAAAATTTGTTATTTACTGTCGTTACGCCCTTCAGTGCATCTTTTTTATTTGATTTCAACATCACTGGCTTCGCAAAGCTATAACATTTTCCGTTCGGGTCTTTAAACTCATCGCCACATTTCGTCACATTCAACCCATCCGTTGTTTCAACCTTTGAATCAATATATCTCTTAATAAAATTTTTATTAATTTCGCCATCACTAAATGGCAACTTTCCATTATTATTGGCTTGATACATATTAGACGCAGTTATCATTCTCGCCAGGTCATCTTCTCTCTGCGCATCTCTACGGCGAATAATCAAAACGTTCGGATCAGTTTTTTTCTCTTCTTCGGGTTTTTCTGTTGGTTCTGGCTCAGACTTAGGTTCTTTATCATCCTCAGCCTCAACGGCATCTTTCGTCTGGCTTACTTCATTGCCTCTTACTTCTTTATTAACATTAATTATCACAATCACCGCTACTATTGCTGCGATAATAATCGCTACAATCAAAACAATCAAAATCACGACTAAACTTTTATTACTATCTTTTGGCGCCTTATTTACTGGCATTACGGGCATTTGTTGTTGATCTTGCATTTTACCTCCCTTTTATTTTTCTACATCACTATGAAATTTTTCGTGTATCTCTCTTAAATGCGGATCTGTCACGTGCGTGTAAATCTGTGTAGTCGAAATATTCGAATGCCCCAAAAGCGACTGCACTGAACGCAAATCTGCTCCATTCATCAACAAATCCGTTGCAAATGAGTGTCGCAAAGTATGCGGCGTCACATGTTTCGTAATTCCCGCTGCGCGCACATATTTATTAATAATCCGTTCAATACTCCGTGGCGATAGGCGTCGATAATCGCCCGATGTACCCGCTGCTGGCTGATTACGTGAATTATTCAAGAACAGCGCCGGCAAGCGATCTTTGCGTTCGTCTAGATAGTCCTTCACCGCATCGGCCGCCGATTGCGACACAAACACTGGTCGATCCTTTTGTCCTTTTCCGCGCACCATAAATTCCCGACGCTCTAAGTTTACATGGTCACGATTTAGATTCGTTAATTCCGACACGCGCAAGCCAGTTGAGAATAATAACTCAAAAATTGCCCGATCGCGTAAACCGTCCTCGGTATCAAGTGGTATTTCTGCTAAAATGCGATCAATTTCGTCCACGTGCAAAAACGTCACTTGCGCCCGGTGCGTACGCGGCAACTCTACTAACACTGGGTCTAATGATTTAATATTTCGTTTAGCTAAATACTTCAAAAATCCCCGCAGGGCTATTAAATGATAATTTTGCGTCATTACCGACAAGCCTTTTTCTCGCTCCGTTTGATAACGATTCAGCCATAGTCGATACTTTCGCAGCCATTCCGCCGTAATATCTGCCGGTTTTAAGTCATCCTCCGGATTTGTCTCCTGGCTAAATTCCACCACCCGCGACAAATACAACTCATAATTACGCGTCGTATAACGACTGCGCCCGTTCTCTACCTCCAGCGATTCTAGAAAATCGTTAATTAAATCCGATACGTACATCAAATTGCCACTAAACTAAGAATTTGCGCTTGCAGGAAAAATACCACCAAGAAACCTAAAATCAAAAACGGCCCAAACGGAATCGTCGCCTTTGCCCCCTTCTTTTTTAGTAACATTGGTACTGACACAAAACTACCAATAATATTTGCCGCAAACAATGCAAAAATCGCTAGCCAAAAATTCTGCAATATCAAAGCAAGCGGAATACATAAAATCCAGTCACCACCGCCCACCCACGACTCTTTGCTAATTTTATACATCAAGTAATAAAAGCCTGGTAAAATCAGTAGCGCACCCACCAAACTCAACCAGTTATATGTTTGCCCCATCCCTAACGCCATATAAATATCTACGCTACAAAATGCCGCCGCCAACGCCCCCGCAATAACCATGATGTTTACTGGCAGCTCTTTCCACTTTGCATCATATACGAACAAAACTAATAGAATCACCGCTTCGACCAAGAATAGGCTAAATTTCAGCACTTCGGCAAAATCCGACCATATCAGCCCGCCTTTTGCCGGCCAAAACCAAAAACTTAACGCAAATAGCATGCCTAATCCCACTTCAGACAAAAATTCCGCCCAACCAATAGGCTTCCGACATTTTCGGCATTTTCCACCCAACATCAGCCAACTAATAACCGGGATATTGTCATACCATTTTAGCTGATACTTACATTTCTCACAATGTGACCATTTCGATTTGTCCTTATCATGAATCCTCCACGCTTGGCAGCAAGCAAACGATCCTAATGCAGCACCCAAGATAAAAAACAATATCATTATGCCTATGTTTTCCATAACTCTATATTACCACAAAAAGGAGCTCCTCTCGGGAGCTCCTCTTGAATATCTAGCAGATATTAGTGGTTATCGTTACAAGCAATAGCACCACCTTCAAGCTTCATGAAGACAGCAACATCACGATCGCCAGTACCACCGTTGGCATGACCTTCATCACCACAGGTAGCATTATAGAAGCCTAAGAAGCTTTCTTCAGCAACTAGGTTTGCAACATCTTTACCAGCAGTAGTCGAAGTTGAGTCGCCTGAGCCAGTAGTAGTTACAGCCTTACCGCCACTAGCAATTTTGTAGATATTTCCTTGTGGATCTCTAAACTCGTTGCTATCACCACAAGATTCGAAAGTAGTCCAAGATTGCGTAGTTGCGCTATCGCCGCTACCATTAGTAGTTGTCACAGTTTTAACGGTTTTACAGTTCTTGTCAATATAGCGTTGGACAAATGTCGCTAATTCAGTGCCAGTAGCACCCTCCCTAAATGGCACCTTACCGTTGTTATTTGTCTGGTAGTTGTTAACGCCAGTAATGATACGAGCCAAGTCATCCTCACGCTGAGTGTTGCGTTGCGAACGCTGCAAAGCAGGAAGCGCAATGAACACCATCAAGAAGATAAGACCTGCAATTGCAAGCACCAAGACTACCTCGATGATCGTAAAGCCTTTTTTATTTTTTGTTGTCATTTTATGCTCCTTTTTTATTTTTGCACCAGCAATTGCCCTTTGGCTACTGGGATACCCACCCAGTTATTACCGAGTGCAAAATTGCATCTAACCTCACTATACATAATTCTTATGCTAAAATCAAGCTTAATTTTTAACCGATGGAGTTCACTAACGAGTAGATTGGGAACAAGACACCACCTACCAAGAGACCAGCTACGATCGCCAACATAATCATCATTAATGGCTCAATCATGGCCGAAATTGTTGCAATCTTCTCATCTAGCTCATCTTCGAACACCTGCGCCGCCTTGCCAAGCATTTCGTCCATCTTACCAGACTGCTCGCCAATCGCCGCCATCTGATACACCAATGGCATAATATACTCTTGATCCTTTAAGGCATCCGACATAGTTCTACCAGACTGCACCTTCTCCGCCGCCTTATTGACATTCTCTTGCACAACCACATTCGCCGTCGATTCGCCCGCAATATTCATCGTATCAAGCACAGCCACGCCCGTAGAAAGTAGAATTTGCGAAATCCTCGAAAAACGTGCCATATAGAGAATCCTAAACAAACCATTAAACATTGGCACATTCAACTTTAGTAATGCCATTGACCTGATACCACCATCAGTCTTACGCCATTGCATAAAGAAGGCTACAAAGACCGCAACGATAATCAGAGCTAACCACCAGAAATTCAATAGGAAATCTTTAATCCCCACCATAATAACGGTCAAAACCGGCAACTCTTCGCCAAGGTCGTTATAAAGCGATTCAACATGCGGAACAACTTCGAGCATCATATAGATAAAGACTACGATAATCACAAACAAGGTAATCAATGGCATCGCCATCGCACTCTTAATTTTGCTCAACATTCTTTGGTCTTTCTCTTCCTGATCCGCAATCCTACGCAAGCTCTGATCCAAAGTACCAGAAGTTTCACCAGCTTTAATCAAAGATAAATAAACCTTATCGAATACATCTGGATGTTTCTCAAACGCTACACTTAATGCACGACCGGCCTCAATGTCAGCTAAAATCTCTTCAATAATCGCTTTCATCGACTTATTGTCGGTCTGTTCACTAACCGTGCGCAATGCCTGTGCGATCGGCAAACCTGCACCTACCAAGGTTGCAAACTGACGCGTAAAGTTAATGCGATCTTTCGCCGTGACTTTATTCATCTTTTCGGCTAATCCGCTGCCCTCTTCCTTCAAGAGCTCTGGCACATAGCCGCGGTCTACCAACAACTTACCCGCAACGCGTTCGGTTTCAGCCTGAATTGTACCCTTAATAACTTTACCGGTAGTCTGCTCTTTCGCCTTGTAGGTAAATCGTTTCATTCAATTATCCTCTAGCTAACCTTTCAAATTCTTGTAAGTCAACTGCAAATTCGCGTGCATTATCGTAAGTAATTACACCCGTCTGAATTAATTTCACTAAAGTGCGGTCCATCGTCTGCATACCTTGATCAGCACCTGTCTGAATAATCGTATCAAGCTGATGTGTTTTGCCTTCGCGAATCACCGAACGAACGGCTGGATTTGCTATCAAAATTTCTGCTGCTACCACGCGGCCACCACCAATTGCTGGCACCAAGCGCTGCGCGCAAATTGCCTGCAAAATATTCGACAACTGCGAACGCACCTGTGGCTGCTGATGTGGCGGGAACACGTCAATCATACGGTCAATACTCTGCGAAGCCGAGTTGGTGTGCAAAGTCGCAAATACCAAGTGACCAGTTTCCGCAATTGTAATCGCCGCCGAAATCGTCTCAAGGTCGCGCATCTCACCAATCAAAACTACGTCCGGGTCCTCGCGCAGTGCCGAACGCAAAGCCGCTGAGAACGAATAGGTATCATAGTGCACCTCGCGCTGTACTACTACTGAACGCAAAGACTTGTGCGTAAACTCAATTGGATCCTCAATCGTAATAATATGAACAGATTTTTCACGATTGATCTTATCGACTAGTGCCGCCAAAGTGGTAGATTTACCAGAACCAGTCGGACCAGTTACCAATACTAAACCACGCGGAAAATCTGCGAAGCTGGATACTACCGTTGGCATACCGAGCTCATTTATTGACTGAATTTCATTCGGAATCAAGCGGAAAGCGCCCGCCAAATTACCCTTCTCATGGAACGCGTTTACACGGAAGCGGCCTAAATCACCAAAAGAGAACGAGTAGTCAAACTCTTTGTCCTTAATTAGAATCTGTTTCTGGTCTTCTTCAAGCGTGGAAAATACGAGACGCTCAACTGTTGGCTCATCCAGGTTACCGTAACCAGAAACCGGCTGCAAGGCACCATCAATACGCAAAATAGGTGGCAAACCGACTTGCAAATGTAAATCGCTTGCTTTTGTGCGTACACATTCCTCGAGTAAACTCTCGATGCGCACCTCAGCATTACTTACCGTTACTGAAGATATTGGAGTACTGCTCATCGGTGGATTTGTATCCATCGGAGCGGAATTATTCACCTGCCCACTTTGTTCCATAACACTATTGTACTTATGTTTAATGCAAAAATCAAATCTATTTTTGCTATTTTAAATACTCGTGCAATTTCTTCGTATCTTTATTCTTGCGCAATTTCGTCAAAGCCTTCGCTTCAATCTGACGAATACGTTCGCGCGTTACTGAAAATTCTGCGCCTACTTCTTCCAAAGTATGACTTTTACCGCCACCAATACCAAAACGCATCTTAATAATCTTTTGTTCACGATCTGTCAAAGTTTGCAAAATAGTCGCAATTTGTTCTTTCAAAAGTTGCGTTGCCGCCGAATCCTCTGGCGAAACGCGATCTTCATCCTCGATAAAATCACCCAATGAAGAATCGTCATCTTCCCCATCGCGACCAACCGAAGCATCCAAGGAAGCAATATCTTGCTTAATCTTCATCACGTACTCAATCTTCTCTGGTTCCATGCCCATCGCCTTTGCAATTTCTTCAGTTGATGGCTCACGGTTCAATTCCTGCGTTAAACGGCGCTGTGTACGAAGAACCTTATTAATCGTCTCCACCATGTGTACCGGAATACGAATCGTACGTGCCTGGTCTGCAATCGCACGCGTAATTGCCTGGCGAATCCACCAAGTTGCATAAGTCGAGAATTTAAAGCCTTTATCTGGATCAAACTTCTCTACCGCACGCAAAAGGCCAGTATTACCTTCCTGAATCAAATCCAAGAAATCCAAGCCGCGACCAGAATAGCGCTTTGCAATTGATACTACTAAACGCATATTCGACTCAGCCATTTTATCCTTGGCTTTTTTCTTCTCTTTTTCGGTCCCATTAATAATCTTCTGTGCTAGTTCAAATTCTTCTTCAGCCGTCAAAAGTGGAATCTTACCAATTTCTCGTAAGTATAATTTCACAGAGTCGTCTGCTACCTCATCATAGGTAGCTGCTTCTAGGTCAATATTGAGATCCTCTTCACCCTCTTCGCCCATTTCATCAAGTGTAGGCTCGTCGAGTTCATCATCTAGGCGCAAATCTTTATCGTCTTCGTCCATGTCTTTCCTTATTAATTAGCACACAAAAGCCCCATGCTTTTGCAAGTTTTTATGTTTGAAAGTTTTTGTATATTCTTGACCAATCTTATTTTTCTCCTGGAAGGGCTACTAACAAAATAAGCCCGCTATTCCAGCTGATTTAATATTTTTTATATCACAGTTCTATTTTTGACGCAATATTTTGCTTAATTTCAGCATTAATTCTTCTTCAAGTTTTTCGTCCCCAACTTTTTCGGCTGCCCGAATCTGCTCTTCGAGCTCTTTCCGCTCCGCTTCTTGTCGCTCCGTAGATACTTTTTGCATTAACTCTTTTGCTTCACGCTGTAAATCAGGTTCATTCCACTTACCGTAACGCTCATCAAAGATGAAGGCTAGTTCGTCTATGTCAAATTCGCGCACCTCAAAATCACCCAAATCCACTTTTCCCGATTGCGCCAAAGCCGCCAAATTCTTTTCCGCTCTACTTACAACTGTTGTGTTTTTAACAACATTAGTCTTTTTTAGTTTCTTCTTCTCTGGCTGAGCCACTTTTTTCGCCCTAAACGCCTCCAGTGAGATTCCTAATCGCTCCGACACGATTCGTTCGTATTTTTCGCGCAGTACCGTATCTGCCGGGTCAATCTGGTCAATCAGGCGCTTCGCCTCGGTTGTATATTCCTGGAAACCTTTTTCGGTCTTCAAATTATATTTCGCGACATATTTCTCTAGCAACCATTCTAGTGCCGGCCGATAATTCTCAACCGCGTCTTGCCACAACTTCGGATCTTTCTGAATCAATTCGTCTGCATCCTTACAGCCATGGTAATCATCAATTACCGACAAATAAATCCCAAATTTCGACGCCATCGAAATTGCGCGTTCCGCTGCTCGCACTCCCGCCTCGTCGCCATCATAGGCCAACCGAATATCTTTCGTAAGCCGCGCAAAGCTTTTCAAATGCATCTCAGTCATCGCCGTACCTGCCGTCGCCACTGCCTGACACACGCCGGCCTGATGTGACGAAATCACATCCATATTCCCCTCTACCACTACCACAAAATCCGACCGTCGAATTGCATCTTTCGCCTGTGACAAGCCAAAAATATGTCGTCCTTTGTTATAGAGTAGAGTTTCTGGCGTATTTAGATATTTCGGCGAATTATCATCCTGCTCAATAATGCGCCCCGTAAAACCAATTACGTTTCCCGACACATCCATTAAAGGTACCGTCATTCGTCCTTTAAATAAATCTCCACCAAAACGATTCACTAACCCGGCATCTTCCATTTCTTGCGCCGTAAAACCACGCTTTTGCAAAAAACTCACCAGTGCTCGCCCTGATTTTGGCGCATAACCAATCCGAAAATTTTCTACCGTTTTCTTATTCAAATTCCGCTTATAAAACACATATTGCATCACGGCTTTATTTTTGGTCAGGCAAAATTGGAAATATTTTGTCGCCAACTCTAAACAATCACGAATCCGCTGCTTTCGCGCCGCCTGTTTGCGGTCGTCAGACGAATAGCGCTTTAGTTCCACCCCCGCCTGTTGTGCCAACTTCTCTAGCGCCTCGCGAAAAGTACACCCTTCCATCTCCATCACGAAAGTAAAAATGTCGCCCCCTTTATTGCTCGAAAAATCATGCCAAATCCCCTTATCTGGCGAAACCATAAAACTCGGCGTTCTGTCTGTTCCCCAAGGTGAATGCCCCTTGAAATTTCGTCCGGCACGCTTCAGCTCGATGTATTGCCCAACTACATCTTCGACTGCTAACCTCGCCCGAATCTCCTCTTTGGCATCCTCCATACCAAAATTATACCATCTCGCTAACAGATATGCGACCTCATATGCTACCATCGACCACATCTTTTAGTATTTTGATTAATTACGCTTGTGCTATAATGTTTTTATGGACAACCAATCTTATCTTGATCAGATCGCCGTTAAAGGCAAAAATACTTCTAACAGCGAGCCGCTTCTTAGCCCGGTCATGATAAAGCTGTTAATTGCCGGCGTAATTATGCTTATTACGATCATTATCGTAGGCGTTATGGTCAGCAATACCAATGCAAAACTCACGCAATCTTATGAGCGCCTATATTTACGTATTTCTCAAATGTGCGACAGTAAAGGCCCATACCGCAAATATGCCGATTTCATCAGTTCTTCTACTCTTGCTAGCCACGCTAACCGCCTCGAAACTTCCCTTCTTGGCACCACTAAAGATTACACTGCCTTGCTTGGCAAACTTAAAGTCGAGAAGAATAATATTTCCAAAGACGTCAAAAACGAGGAGACTAAGACCTTCAACACTTACATGGGGCAGCTCGAGCGCGCTTCTCTAAGCGGCCAAATGGACGAATATTACTCCAGTCAAACCGCTAATCGCATCATGCAAATTGTCAGCCTAGAAAAACAAGTGCTCAACAAGACCGATAACGATGCCCTCAAAAATATTCTCAACCAATCACTCGGCGATCTTGAAGGCCTCTACGAAAACTTCCGCGACTTCAACGACACACTTTAATTCAGACCACAAAAAAATATCTCCCCATCGGGGAGATATTTTTATTCTGCTTCTGGTCCAGAAATCTCGTAACTGTGTCGCACTAAATCTACAACTTCATCGTCTGTCAATTGCCCACTACAGATAATTTCAATTCCATTGCGTCCCAACGCACGACTTTCCATTACGCTTTCGTACTGCTCTTGCAAAGTTTTGCTTAGTCTACGGTCGCAACGCGTTTCTATCCTTAGCGGATCCGTGCCGGTCTCGATAACTAAAAATATCTTTTCGCCCCGCGTAAAAATCCGCAGCGCACCATCGCGTCGTTCCGAAACATCCGCTAGTCCCAAGGCATATTTTACGATATCATCTTCCGATACCATTTCAACTCCTCAATACTTCCGCGAATATCGTCTAATGCGCGATGATTTTCCGGCTTCGCAAAACTCCGATGCAAGGCATTTTCGAAATATATTTTCCACGCACTCACATCTAGCATCCGGTAATGTAATTTTGCATTCAATTTTGGCCATTCACGCTCGATAAACTTGCGATCCTGATGAATTGAATTTCCCGCCAAATAAACCTCGTCGCCAAAATTCTTTTTCAAGAATTTTAATAGCTCTTTTTCAACCATCTCTGGCGCCGCCCCGTCGGCATTTTGCGCCATCAAAGCATCAAAAGATTCCTTATTCTTCTCCCAGAACTCACCCACCATGCGCTCTCGCATCAGTTTCTCATCGCATTTTACGACCGCCGTAAAAGTATCAAGCTCATTCAAGTCCCAGTCCGTCGCAATTGCCGCCACCTCGAGAATCTTATCCACTTCTGGCGACAATCCCGTCATCTCCAAATCTACCCACAACAAGGTAGCTTTTTCCGCAGCTTTCGTCATCGATTATTTCTTGATATCAAGCTTCAAAGCCTTCACGACAAAGTAAATAACCAAGGCTAAGACCAAGAAGTTAATTAAATCGTTGATAAATTCGCCATAATGCAACACGGCAACTTCACCAGATGGAGTAGTGCCCATCGTAAAAGCTAGGCCACGAATACCTTCAGCGCTACCCAATAGGAAGCCAAGAGGTGGCATAATTACATTGTTAATCAAAGAGTTAACCAATGCACTAGCGGCGGCACCAAGTACTAAACCCACAGCGAGACCAACTACGTTCTGCTCTTTAATAAAAGTCATAAATCCACTGCTCGCGCCTTTTACTTTACCAAGGCCAGCTTTTGCTAATTCTTTGTGCTTTGATTTTTCTTCAGCCATACTATTCCTCTTTTAACTTAGTTTAACTATATCACACCTAATAAGCATTGACAAATTAAACAAACTATGCTAAAATTTACTTACGCGGTAATCCGCTAAAGTTTTTGTATCTATAAACAACGTTCGTTAAAAAAGTCAAGGAAAGGAAGAAGGGGGGTTGATGCTCCGTGACAAAAGCAAACGTGTTCGAGTTCTCTAGGATCAGAGGAATAAATGAAATCCCCTCTATCTGTGGGTATGCGATTCTGGAGAACTTCGTTGTGGAAAGTTTCTATGTAAAGAAACACGCCCACAGTACCGATCTGTACGACTTCAGACTAGTTGACAAAAAAGGTCGTGTCAGGTCACTCTTCTACGGGATGCTCGAGGGGGATAACTCCAACTTGAGCCCCGACGTAGCTAACGACACGGCAGGCAAAGAGCTGCATGAGCGACTCAATGCTTTCGCCAAGTCCGCACCCGCTCGCGCGAGACACACCAACAAGTGTCTCGTAGAACAGGCAACCGACAACATTTCACTAATCGCATGCACCTGCGAACGCGGCACTATCATCGGCGGCTGGTATAACAGCCACGCCGACCGCGATATTTCTCTGCAAATGCTCGCATACTGCATGTACTCTTTTGCGGCGCTCAACTCCGTGAGTGGCGCAAAGGACAAAGTCTTGAAGGAAAAAGCTGTGGACACCATCCCAGACGATAGCCGCTTTGGGAAATATCCCTCGAACGAGGCTGAGGCGATCCTTATCTACGCAATTGCCGGCCGCCATGAGCGCATGCTTCAGCGCGCACTGCGCACCCCAGTTCAACTTTCCTGATGACTTTATAAGCCCCCACCGATTACATGATCACTGGGGGCTTTTTTCTTTGCTTTAAAAATACGGCCTCGCGGTCGTTTTTTGATGTCCCCCCATAAAATGGAAGCGGGCCCACACCTTGCGATGTGGACCCTGGTTTTTGTGTGGTGGCTAAATGCGTATGAGCAATTATGCAACAAACAGCGAGTGCAGCTCCGGCGTAGCACGAACACCCTGGACAAGCTCGTAGGCCGTCTGATAATCGCCTGCAACTGCTGCCGCAAATGTTGCGGTCTGTATCAGCTGCTTCAAGCTCGGGTATGCCCCTTCGCTGTAGAAGGCGATGATCTGCTGCCTTTCCGTCTCAGTGTTGGCTCCGAGGATATCCGTCAGCGCCCTCAGGCACTCAGATTCCTCCGCACGAACACGAGCGAAATGCGCCAGATAGTTCGGTTTACCGGTAAGCTCCGCGAGTTCTTCTGCTGCCAGTTCATCGATAGCCGTAGTCGGCAGGTCGTGCATGTGACACAGCTCTGAACTCTGGTGATGATCTTCCAGGATCTCTACGAGACGACGCATATCGTGGTCTTCCAGATCAACGACATGGCCTCCTCTTTTGACGATGCTTCTGGTTGCGTCAGCAATCTGTGCTGCTGCGATATTAGGATAGTGAGTCATATTATCTACCTCCGTTTCCCGCACCTTCTCCAAGGGTGCGAATCTTGACTCCGCCATTCCCTTAGAATCCTTGCGGTTCCTCGGGCTAGCTTTCTAAACTCGTCCGTGACCAGTCCAGGAAGCTAACCCGATAAAAGAGGTAAACTTAGCATTTTCATCACACTTAACGTGCTTTACAGTCATATTTCAACCGCAATATGTTGATTATAGCACACATTCATCAAAAAGTCAATAGCACGCTTATGCTTCCGCCCCCGTTTAGTCCAAAAATAACACCTTATATCCACTCACAAAGCTAGAAAAAATCTACATCTTCTCTGGAATCTCAATTCCTAACAAATCCAATGCTCGCGCTAACACGAAATCCGCTCGCTTAATCAGCCATAAACGCGCTGAACGCTCAGAATCAGCGGCCGACGAAATCGGCGTCTTCTCGTAATATCGGTTCAGTTCCTGCGCCAATTCAAAGGCAAAACCAGCAATTTTGTGCATGCGAAAATCTTCACAAGCTTCCGCAACTACCTCTGGAAATTCTAATAATTTTTGCAAAACTTCTTTCTCGGCTGCAAAATCATAATCATCAAAGCCTACCGCCTTAAAATCGGCGTTTTTTTCCATAATGCGACGCATCCTCACGCACGCATACTGACAAAACGGCCCCGATTGACCAGTTAAAGCAAAAATCTTATCTGGATCATACAAAATCCCCGTATTGCGATCTGCTACAAAATCTGAAAACTTAATTGCCCCCACCGCAATTTTCGCAATATCCTCATCTGTTACATCGGCACCAAAATTCTCGCGTACCCGCTTTTCGGCGTCATCAAGCAGTGATTCCATCAAAACCACACCCTTACGCGAGGACATTTTCTCACGCTTCCCCTCTGGCGAAATCTGGTCAATCGTCCCGAATACCAGATGATAATTATCAAACTTGATTCCTACCTTTTTTGCCATCGCAAAGAGCTGTTCAAAGTAGAACTTCTGCTCCGCGCCCACCGCATACACAATCTTATCTGGATGGATATTTTCGTCGCGATAAGTTAAACAGCCCAAATCTGTCGTCGCATATAAGGCCGTACCATTACTCTTCAGCATTAACATCGGCACATCAATTCCATAGTCATCCAAGCGACAAATCACCGAGCCATCTTCATTTCGCTCAAAAATCCCCTCATCGGCGTATTTTTCGACCATTTTCTTGCCAAGTTCCACAAAGTTGCTCTCCCCCATCTCCATATCTGTCGAAATTCCTAAGCGATCCATCACCTCATGAGTATGTTTTAAGGATATTTCGCCAAAATGTTTTGACAGCTTTACTGCGTCGGCATCTTTTGCTTCTAGCTTTTTTAGCCATTCTTGGACCTCATCGGCCAATTCGTGCTTTCCAACTTTCTCTTCCGCCTTTAAATCGGCTTTCATCTTAATATAGATATCGCCCAAATCGTAAACCGTAACTTCCTCAATATCGAGACCAGAACGCATAAAACCTACTGCCCAAATCCCAAAAGGCGTACCTACGTCACCTAAATGATTGTCCGTCAGGACCTTCCAGCCGTTCGCTTCCAACACCTTTTTGGCCGCCCAACCTTGCGTACCTGGGCGCAAATGCCCCACTGAATATGGTTTCGCAATATTTGTGCTCGGGAACTCCGAAATCGCCAAGCGCCCCTTGCCAGAATCGTTATTTCCGTAATCATCCGACCAAACTTCGTCGAGTTGCCTCTGTAGAGATTTTCCAGATACGACTACATTAATAAAGCCTGGACCGGCAATTGAGAAACCAAAGCCACTATTTCCTAGTTTTTCAATAATTTCTTCGGCAATCTGACGGGGAGCTTTACCGGCCTGACGCGCAAGACGCATCGCCACGTTCGTCGAATAGTCACCCTCAATTTCGCTCGGCACGCTCGCAAAATCAACAGTCACATCATCAACGCCATATAAATCGTTGATAACTCCTTTGATTTGTTCCTTCAGATTGTCCATAATATCCATATTTTACCATCATTTTACCCCTGTTTCAAATAAACTCTTGACAAAACATAATAATTTTGATATAGTATAGACAGCTACAGAGCTATGTATTTTGGTGAAAGTAGTTACAGATAAACTTTAGGAGCTTCCCAAGTTCCAAGTTTTATCTTTTTATGCACCCGTGCATCGCACATTCACATAAAAGGAGGAATTGTGTATGTCCAAAACACGTAAGGCACCTGCGTCCGTCAAGCTTGCTCACGAATTCAAAGAACTCGCCGGCAAGGCAAGTCTCCCCAAGGAGGAGAAGCGCCGGCTCAACTGTCTGAGCCGCACTCTTACCGCCAGGGGCCTCGACCCCAAACACAGCGGCTTGACCGAAAGAGCCATGGTCCTCGATAACCTGTGTCTCGTCAACGACTACATCAAGGCTGCTCGCCGCGCCGAACATTCGGACAAGGTGACCGCCCGCGCTCAGGAAGCACTCGACAAAATGATCCAGCGCCTGCACGATGTTGGCCTTGACCAGACTGGCAGAAAGCACCTTCAGGAAATCGTCCGCCAGATTGGCGAAAACCAGCGTGCGGCCGAGCGACTGAAGCATACCAATAAGACTCGTGCCCCGCACCGGAATGCTGCCCTCGAAGAAGAGATCGAGGAGCTGGCAGCCGCCAGTGAGGACGACGTCGAAATGGAGGACTTTGAATACGCCACAGCCTCCATCTAACGTTAAATTACAATCGGGCCTAACAAACCCGTTGTAATCCTCCTGACGGTCTGCCGACAAAAGTAGACCATCCCTGATGCCACCAGGGGCTTAGCTCTCTCAGAAGGAGGAGAGAGCGCAGGGCGGCCAGTTTACTGACCGCCCTTTTTTCATGCTCATTTTTTTAGAAATTATTTACTTGCCGCGCGCAATAATCCTTCAAATAGTGGATGCGCCCGATATGGTCGACTCTTAAACTCTGGGTGCGCCTGTGTTGCTACGAAATAGTCACAATTCGGCGCTTCGACAAACTCTACCAACTTTCCATCTGGCGAAGTCCCCGAAACTACCAACCCGCCCTCTTTTATTTCTTTCAAAAACTTCTGATTTACCTCATAGCGGTGACGGTGACGTTCTATCACGTTTTCCGTTCCGTAAAGTTCTGCAATTTTGCTTCCTTTCACCAGTTTTGCTGGGTAATCACCCAAACGCATGGTACCGCCAGTACTTTCTTTGCCCTTCTGACCTTCCATAATGTAAACCACATTCGCATTCGCTGGCGCATCAAATTCTTCCGAATTTGCACCCTTTACGCCGCCTTTACGTGCTGCCGCAATCACTGCCGTTTGAAGACCCAGACAGAGTCCCAAATATGGTTTATTGTGCTCTAAGCAATATTTACCAGCCGCAATCTTACCTTCTATACCTCGAATTCCAAATCCACCCGGCACTACGATACCATCCACGCCTGCAAAATCTTCTTCAGTCGCCTTTTCCGCATCGATCCATACTGTATTTAACTTCACTCCCACTTTCCAGGCGGCCGCCTTCAAGGCCTCTGTTACTGACAAATAAGTATCCGTATTATCGATATATTTCGCCACTAAACCAATCTTCGTCTCTCTGTGTGGTTTTGATTCTATCTTCTTCACCAATTCTTCCCATTGCGTCATATCTGGATCGCCATGGTCAATAAAGCGTTCTAGTGGCGCCAACACACCGCCTTTTACCGCATTCAAAGGCACTTCATAAACCGATTTTGCATCCGGCATCAATACTACTGCATCTTCCGAAACTGCACAGAAGGTTGCTAACTTTGCCGCCACTTGTGGTGCCTTAATTACCCGGTCAACATCCATACGCGCCACTACCATATCTGGAATAATGCCAAATTCACGCAGATCACGTAATGAATTTTGCGCCGGCTTCGTCTTAAACTCCTGTGAAGTCGATAGCCATGGCACATAACAAACATGAACATACAATACGTTTTCGCGTCCAACTCTAGAACCGAATTCACGAATTGCCTCAACAAAATGTGAACCTTCCAAATCGCCAATCGTACCACCGATTTCTACAATATGTACATCAGATTTAAAATGCGCTGCGTTATCGAGGAAAGTTTGCTGCACCAAGCCAGTTACATGAGGTACCAATTGTACTGTCTTGCCGCCAAACTCCCCCGCTCGTTCCGCATCAATCAATTTTTTATACAACTTGCCCGATGTCCAAATCGAGTCGCCCGTCATCTCTTCATCGAGGAACCTCTCATAATGCCCCAAATCGAGATCAGTTTCGGCCCCATCATGTGTCACGAAGCATTCTCCGTGCTCACGTGGATTTAATAGCCCTGCATCCACATTAAAATAAGGGTCACATTTCTGCATCGAAACTTTCAGACCCTTTGCTTTTAGAATTGCGCCGATACTTGCTGCCATGATTCCCTTCCCGACACCAGAAATCACGCCCCCTGTAACAAAAATGTATTTC
>JAGCSL010000089.1 GCA_017964115.1 Candidatus Saccharimonadota bacterium | reverse complement strand
TTGCTTATCAGGCGGAAAGTTATCAGTGGTGGTGTCCAGTCGATCAAACCGTACTCGCAAATGAACAAGTCGAGAATGGTTGTTGCTGGCGCTGCGGCCATGAAGTCGAAAAGAAGAAAATGAAGCAATGGTTATTCAAGATTACTGCTTACGCAGACGAGCTAATTGATGAAATCGATGCGCTAGATTGGCCAGAAAAAATCAAGACCATGCAGAAGAACTGGATTGGTCGTAGCGAGGGTGCTGAAGTTGATTTTCAAATCGATGGTAGTGGCGGCAAGATTACCGTTTTCACTACGCGCCCCGACACGCTTTTTGGCGCAACTTTCATGACACTCGCGCCAGAAAATGAAATGATCAAAGATTTAGTTACTGACGATACGCGCGAGGCGGTCGAAGAATATTGCAAGACCGCTCTAAAGAAGTCCGAGATTGAGCGCCAAGAGAATAAAGAAAAGACGGGCGTATTTACTGGCTCGTATGTAATTAATCCGGCTACCGGCAAAAAGATTCCAGTCTGGGTTGCAGACTATGTCTTGAGTGGCTATGGTACTGGGGCCGTAATGGGTGTTCCAGCTCATGACGAACGCGATAACGAATTTGCAACCAAATTTGATTTGCCGATTGTAAAAGTTATCGAAAAGCCAGAAGGCTCTACGGATGATTCTAAATGCTATGCCGGCGAAGGCGAAGTTGTTAATTCCGGCGCATTTAGCGGTAAGCAAAGCAGTGAAGTTCGTGAAGAAATTAATGATTGGCTCGAACAGCAGGGTATTGGCCATAAGAAGGTTACATATCGTATGCGCGACTGGTTAATTTCGCGTCAGCGCTACTGGGGTTGTCCAATTCCAATTGCCTATGACAAGCAAGGCAATCCACATGCGATTCCGGAAGATCAGCTTCCAGTTATGTTGCCAAAAATCGATGATTATAAACCGGATTCTTCTGGGCGCAGCGCCCTAGCGAAGTCGAAAGAGTTCATGAATGTCACGATTAACGGCGAAAAGATGACGCGCGAGACCGATACGCTCGATGGCTACGCCTGTTCTAGTTGGTATCTCTGGCGTTATACTGATCCGCACAACAAGAAGAAGGCTTGGGATCCAAAGAAGGTCAACTTCTGGGCACCAACCGATGTTTATGTTGGTGGCGACCATGCTGTAGCGCACTTGCTTTACGTACGTTTCTGGTGCAAATTCTTTGCTGATGAAGGTTTCTTAAACTTCCGCGAGCCAATCAAAAAGTTGCTCTACAACGGATACATTAACGCGCCGGATGGCAAGAAGATGTCTAAATCTAAAGGCAACGTGATTGACCCACTTGATGTAATCGACCAAGGTTACGGCGCCGACACGCTCCGCACCTATGAGCTCTTTATCGGCCCATATAATATGGACGCTGCTTGGAGCACTGAGGCTATCGGTGGCGTATATCGCTTCTTGAACCGCTGTTGGACCTTAACTTTCGATAAAAAACTCAACAAAAACGACAAGAACATCGCCTATCGTCATAAGACTATCAAAAAAGTTACAGAAGATATGTTCCGCAGCAACTTCAACACCGCCGTGGCTGCCTTGATGGAATTTGTTAACGAATTATATAAGAATGGTGCCAACAAAGAGGATCTCGTCATTCTTGCCAAATTACTAAAACCGTTTGCGCCACATCTCGCCTCCGAAATGCTTGAGGAGCTGAAAGCTGATGATATTTGGCCAAAGTGGGAGGAGAAACATCTTGTTGCCGATGAAGTCGAAATGGTCGTCCAGGTCAACGGTAAGCTCCGCGCGCGAATTCAGATTCCGGCCGCAGACGCCGAAGATAAAGATAAACTCGAAAAATACGCCCGTGCCGACAAGAAAGTTAAAAGCTTTACTGACGGCAAAGAAATCGTCAAGGTAATTGCGATTCCAAAAACCCATCTCGTCAATATTGTTATCAAATAATAAATTTCTTTTAGTCTTCCTGCCGCGATACGCCCAGCTGATTAGTTTTTGGCTGATCGTTTAATTAGTTTTGCGTGTAATACGACACGCTCAGTTTCGCTATAGCAAGTCGAAAGAGTAATAATATGGTCCGTCCCCTCTACGTTAGTGTGGAAGTTATAGGCGCTACGATTGATTAGTTTTTTGGTAAACTTTTGGAATTCTGCATCACTCAAAAAGCTAGTTTGAATATAATCGCTAGTGGTTGGGATATGATAGACACTAAACACCTGCCACAAAGCATTTTCATGCTCATTTGATGTGCGCACCGTGAAGTTGCTCTGATTGCTAAGCCAACCATTAGTTAGTACATTACGCAAAGTGCCAAACATTGTGCCGTCAATACGTCCATGTGCGTAGAAAATCATGTTCTTATCAGTTCCGTCCACGCGGTTACGAAAATCGGCGAATACCCAACCCGCCTCATTATAACTACGATCGAAAGTATGATTAAGGTAAAAATCATTATTTGTCGATTGTACAACTGGATAATTAATATTCGAACCACTAACTGAAATCCAACTGACGGTTTCGGGGTTCTTCTTTTTCAGCTCTGCGAAATCGACGTCAATCAACTTCATCTTGATGTAATCCCAATACGGACCAGTTTTCGGATCGGGTTTTTTCTGTTTGACAACTTCGGTCTTTTTGTCGTCTTCCTTTTCCGTAACCTCGGCAATCTCTTCGATTTCGCTTGTTTGGGTTTTTGTGCGCTCGGAGTCAATCTTCCATTCAATAATGCGATAAGCCGAAACGCCGATCCCGATAACACAAACTAACGCCAAAATGCAGCTCAAGCCAAGCTTAATTCGAGATTTTGCCTTCCGAATTTTCATAACCATTATTATAACACAGGAGGCTTATACTGCCCCCCTTGTAAAAAGCCTAAAATTATAGTAAACTAGGTCCAAAGTAATATATCAAAGAAGGAGCATTTTTACATGCCTGAACCGAAAAAACAGAGTAGCCCTCGCAAGACCGGTCTACGCCGCAGTCACTTGCGTTTAAAGCTAGCTCGTAGCGTGAATAAGCATTCACCAGTGAAAGCTTTCGAAACCGCCAAAAAGACCCCAAATCTTAAATTAAAGACTTGCAAGTGCGGTAAGAAGAATTGCGATTGCAAAGATTGTAACTGCAAGAGTTGCAAAGCTAAAAAAGACAGCAAGAAAAAATAAAAAGGGAGGCAAAATAACGTGGCAAGCAATCGACATCTCGGCAGAATAATTACGCTTCAGAGTTTGTATGAATATGAATTCCGAAGCAAGGCAGGCGATGCCTCGGCCGACATCGATAGTATCGTCGCAAAAAACATCGAGCCCTATGAAAAGGCTTTAGGCGATGTAGATTTCGTACATGACCTAACGCATGGGGTTTTTGATGAAATGGAGCAGCTAGATAAAGAGTTGCAGCCAATGGCGCCAGAATGGCCAATTTCCAGTATTTCCTCAATTGATCGTAATGTCTTGAGGATTGGCCTTTTTGAACTTACGCGCCGCAAAGATCAGGTGCCTCCAAAAGTTGCTATTAATGAAGCCGTCGAACTCGCAAAAGCTTTCGGCTCTGATAATTCATCTAAATTCATTAATGGCGTGTTAGGCACTGCATACCGTAATATCGGGGGAGAGGATAATAAGAAGCATGCAGAATCAGAAAAGTCCAAGGAAAAAACAGCCCCAGCGAAAGCCGAATCCAAAGAATCGGGCGAAAAAGCCAAGGACTAAAAGCGCCGCTTCTAAAACGACGCCAAAGAAGAAGAAAAAGAACAATTCGAATACTCATCGCAACGGTTATAAGATTCCGGAGGCCTTGCCTACCGAGCAATACAAAGAGCCAAAACTCGAGAAGTTTCGTCAGGTAGTTTTACGCAAAAAACCGGAAATCAAAGAAATCGTGCGCGAGCCAACCGCTGGCGGTATTGTTTTTCGCATGACGCCAGATCAGAAAGATATTGAAATCTTACTTATTCAAGATAGTAAGAATCGCTGGACTATTCCAAAAGGGCACATTGAACCAGGTGAAACCGCCAAGCAAACTGCAATTCGCGAGATTGGCGAGGAGTCTGGCCTCAAGCACGTCGATGTTCTATCGTGGCTAGGAAAAATCCATTTCAAATATCGCCGTCTCGAGAAGCTTGTACTCATGACTACGCAAGTTTATCTCGTGCAATCGCTAGACAAAAACGAGCATCCAACCAAAGAAAAATGGATGAATGGCATTCGTTGGTTCTCGTTCGCCGATGCCCTCGATGCGATTGAATATGCGGACATCGAAAAACTAATGCTAATCGCAAAACGCAAAATTCGTAGTGGGGAATACTAAAAACAATGAATAAAGAACAAATTGACGCTTATCGCGAGTTTGCAAAAAAGAAGCTAGGTATCGATTTTGCGGATATTAATTTATTAATCACGGCCTTAACTCACCGATCCTATGTCAACGAGCATAAAAAGACCGTCGTTGAACATAATGAGCGTCTAGAGTTTCTGGGCGATGCCGTGCTAGAACTAGTCACTTCCGATTTCTTATATCGTAATTATGAGCAACCAGAAGGGATTATGACTAGCTGGCGTGCCGCATTGGTCAACACCGAATCTAACGCTGCTAGTGGCGAAAAACTCGGCTACGGTCCGCTCGTGCGCCTTAGTAAGGGCGAAAAGCACGGTTCCGAACGTGCGCACCATGTTATTATGGCTGACTGCTACGAAGCAATTATTGGCGCTATCTACCTCGATAAAGGCTATGCCGAGGCCGAAAAGTTCATTCGCAAGAATACTCTCTCGAAAATCGATGATATTCTTGAGAGCGAATCTTGGCGCGATTCAAAGTCCTATTTGCAAGAGCTAGCTCAGCGCATTGATGGCGTTACGCCGGTTTATCGCGTCATGAAAGAGGAGGGTCCAGACCACGACAAGAGCTTTACCCTTGGCGTATTTATTAATGACCACTTAAAAGCTACTGCGGTTGGTCACAGCAAGCAAGAAGCACAGGTCAAAGCGGCCGGGGAGGCAATCCGTAAATACAAGAAAGAACACCCCAAAGAGTTTAAAACACTCTCTTGATAAATGGCTCAGAATAAGTTATAATAATCGAGATAAATTAATTAAGGAGTATTATGCTTGCGATTCGCTTACAGCGTAATGGCCGTAAAGGTTTACCCCTTTATCGGATAGTCGTCCAAGAAGCGCAACGTCACCCTCTTTCGGGTCGTATCGTCGCTCAGGTCGGCAGCTACAACCCACACACCAAGGAAACTGTCCTTGACAAAAAAGAAGTCGAAAAATACCTTAGCAATGGCGCCCAGCCAAGCACTCGTGTTATTCGCATCTTGACCAAAGAAGGCATTAAAATGCCAAAATGGGTCAAAATGCCAATCGAGAAACATGCTACCGCTAAGCATGCCGACAAGCTTCGTAAGAATCAGCCAAAGGAAGAGGCTCCAGCCGAGGAAGCTGCTCCAGCAGCCGAACCAACTGAAGCTCCAGCCGAAGCTTAATCTTATAAGACAAAAATATACCGGTCAGACCGGTATATTTTTTATGTTTATTCTTGACAAATAGACCAATCTGTGCTATAGTTATAAGGATACATGTTGAACTTGTTGTTTTAAGGAATGGGGTGTTTGGTTCTATGAAGTTCAAGATATGTATCGCAGTTTGTATCATCGTCACGATTGCTGGCCTGATAATTATGGCAACGGACGTTAGTCCGGAAGGCAACGGATGGATCGGATTTCTGATGTTCGTGTTAGGAATCTTGTTCGGTCAAGCATTTTTATTCTGTGAGCTTGACTACGAGTGGTATTGTAACCACGATGACGACGATGACGACGAAGCATCTTAAAAAGAACACGATGAGCTTGTTTTGAAGAGAAATGGGGTATGTAAAGTGAAGCTCAAAGTGAAACTTGTAATTTGTGTTGTAATTGCGTGTGTCTGTTTTCTGCTCTCGGGCTGCTTCAAGCTCAGCGCAGGTTCACATGAACGCAAAGCGGACATGTATCTGACAGAGGCCAAGACGGCACTTTCTCGCGAGATCGATGTCGATGCTGACAAACTCACAGTTTACTGGTCTGGAGAATACTTTCCGGAACAGCAGTATCGGTATCGCGTCCATGATTGGAGCAGCAGCTACAATAGCGTGAGTGAAATCACGCCACGGAACGAGGACCGTATCATCGAGGACGAGGAAGTAAGACATCTCGTTAGTCGCGCAGTCAATCACTCCTATAACAGTGAACGTGCTAGTCTGCTGTCGGACATTACGACACTTATAGCATGGGCGGCAATCGTCGCTATGCCAATCGTCGCGCTCTGGCATTTCGTAGTCAGAGTAATCAACTGATCAACCGACGCCTCAAGGCGTCTCAACTAACCCCGGCGCAAGGCGCCGGGGGATTTTAGTGTTTAAGACATAAGAGCATTTTTTGTAAACCTACGTCTCCACAAAAGGGCCAAGTTTATTGTCGTACTTGACAAATATTACTTTTTATGCTAATATAACAAAATAGGTACATTAACAAGGCACCGAGAAATGGGGGTGTATTCATGATTCTCACTCTGTTGATGGCTATCGTCATTGCGCTATTAATTGGCGCTACTATCTACTGCTACTATCTATATCGCGATGATCTTGCGTACATATTCGCTACGGCTGCTGGAATTCTGTTCGTAATTACTACGGTGGTTGCATTCATCCGCCTTGGCTTCGGAGCTGCGTTTTGGGTCTTCTGTCTGATGGTGCTTACGACATTAATCGAGATGGCCTATGCGTGGCTAGAACATGATTATGGCGTATTACGTGACGCTATAATTGTTAGGACTGTCGTACTTGCCACTATTATGTCCTTCATAATGGGAGGTATAAGTATTGTCGGCTACAACAATGAGCTGCATCGCGCGAAAGAGCTCATCGCAGGCACCGAAGAAGGGGCTCGCGACCTGTGGGTTTTTCGTAGCGGGGCAAATTACTACTACGTGCATAAGTCAGACAACGAAGGCGCCAGACATTATTTTACCGACGATGAAGTAGAAAGACATATTAATGCCGCTATTGATATTAGCGACATATCGTCCGCCTTTGTCTTCGGCATGATTATAATGCCAGCTGTATGCTGGGTGTATGTGAAAACGGAAATTCTACCAAAATACACGTCGAGAAAACGTCGGAAGAAACGTAAATTGCAATCAACTATTTAGTATTGCCTGTTATTGTATCTTGTTCCCAGAATCTCGCCTTTAGGAGGAAGGCGGGATTTTTTATGCCTTATTATAAAAATAATATATAATAAAAGCATAAACCATTAACAAAACGGAGAACCTATGGCTACTATAGACCAGCAATTCGTAGAATATATTGTAAAGACTCTAGTCAATAATCCAGACAAAGTTAGCATCGATCGTACTATCGACGAAAAAGGTGTCCTCCTTAGTCTCGAAGTCGACCCAGAAGATGTTGGCCGTATCATTGGTCGCCGCGGCGCAACTGCCCAAAGCATTCGTACACTCTTGCGCGCTCTCGGCACCAAGAACGACGCTCGCTACAATCTCAAGATTGTAAACAACGACGATTACGAGCCGGCCGCCAAGCATCATGAAGATGAAGATGCTCCAGAGGCAACAGACGAAGAAGTTGAAGATTCCGCAGAAGACGAAATCGAGGAAGCTGAAGACGATGATGAAGCCACTGTCGAAGAGGGCAGCGAACTTGCCAAGAAAACTCGCGCAGAGCTTGCGGATTTGGACGATTTGGATATATAATACTTCTAATGCTTATTTATAGCAGTAAGCTAACTGCGAGTCAGCTTTAGAAACATAAAAAGTTGAGAGCTTATATGCTAAAAAACCATCCTGTGGTAGTAGGATGGTTTTTTGGTGTTACGCTTATTCTGTTTTGTTCTCTGGAGGGTTCGGCGGAGTCTGAGTATTACTATTCAGCTGTTTATCGTTAGCCTTCTTGAGCTGCCAGATTACGAATACGATTAGACCTACGCCTATAATACCAAGCCACAAATAGCTCATACCTCCCGTCAGCTTAAAGGCGATAATTAGGATTTCAATCGAGCTGAACCAGATCATCCACTTAACTCTCTTAGTGACGCTGTAGATTAACGCGCCGACTTGTTCGACAAGAAAGATGACAGACCACATGATGTCGTCGCTATAGAAGCTATGATTCAGGCATGCCCCCGTCATGATTATTGAGAAGAATGTATACCCTAATACCAGACGGAAACGTGTTTTATTAGCGTAGAAAGCATTTGCTATTGCGTGTCCGCCAACCAGCGCGGCGCCAAAGATGTGAGCCTGGATAACATTTCTTAGCGTACTGTACTGATCGTAAAGAGAATAACCATAGTAGCCGTCGTCTCGTATAGTTTTTTCGAGTTGCGTATTTGTAAAGGATAACAATCCGAACGCCAATGAATATACGGCTGCTTCGTAGAAGTATTTAATCTTCGATATTACTGCAAAGACAGTAAATATAATGGCAACAATCATGAAGCCCACATGTGCCTTATCTGCTCCTATGGCGGCCATAATAATCGCTAAGCTGACGGCGATAATACTCGCTACGCCAATCTGGTCGGTCTGTTTTTCTTGGATGCGACGTAAGAAATAACATCCGGCCAAAAAGAGCATAGCAATAATCGAATATGCACCGAGATATACGATGGCCTCCCATTTTGGCATGGCTATATAGTTACCAATAATTAACGGTACAACCATAATACTAGCGGCCGTCGCAAGGCTCCAAGAGACATTCTTATAATGAAGTGCGTGTATTATGCCTAATACCGCTGTAATTAGACAAATGGTCAGCCAGACTGCCGCTAATGCCTGCGAGGAGAAGCCGCTGCAGAGCGCTGGCGTCAAATAAATACAAATAATCGAGACTGTGCTGACGCTATATTCCATATTATTATCGTCCTCGTGGCTTCTCGGCACATACAAGGAGAGAATAATCTGTATTGTGAACGACAATAGCCAGACAATCGCACAAATTAACGCCGGCGTGATATTGGTGACTGTTCCAGTGCTGACCAAAGATACGCCTAGTAGGTCGAACACGAATGAGACAATTATAGCCTGAATAGCCAAACGGACGGCTACCATGCGTTTGTGGCTTTTAGCCTTTAACCAATAGGCCAACGAATAGCCTAGGAAAAACACTGCACAAATAAAGCGCAAAAGTGGCGCATCGGTAGAAATGTTCGGCACGAAGAAAAGAAATAGCGACAGCGAATAAGCTATTGGCATCAATACTTTTCCTAGAGTTTCGGTAGCTGTATGGAAAACAGCCGGTAGCCATTTAGATTCGCTAATATTCAATAGTGTCGGAGGAATTGCGGCGATAATAAGAGATAGATAAACGAAGTAGTAATAGACACCACTGTTAGAATAACTTTCAATGGCCGAATAAATAGATATTACTAACGGCGCTATACTCAAGTACGCAATATGTGCCATGATCGAGTCGTTGATTAGTGGGGCGCTGGCGAACGAAGCTATAACGAACACGAGCGCGACCCAAAACGGTACGATAGTGCTTGGAAGACCAATTGAGGTTAAAGAAATAGTCCATAGCGGGATCATACAGAGCGCAGAATATACGAAAGCTTTTGCGACCGGTCGCAAATAGTCGATAGACTTATGGATAGCAATGCCCGTCGCATAGATAATCATAGTCAAGATAATCGTAAATGGCGCGACAAAATCATCGTTAACTGAGTCGACAAAATATACCATCGCCAGCACAATCAAGAAACTGCCGACATACAGTAGCCAATTCCATTTCGCCATCGGATTAGTGGCTTTTTCTGGACTTTTTTCTTTTCCGCCCCCTTTGTCGGCACTAAGAGATTCTTTGAGTTCTTTTGCTTTTTTCTTCCGTCGATGACGAACGAACAAGCAAATGCCAACTATAATCCAAGTTAGCGGATTAAAAATAATACCAAGTAATATTATTAACAATGCCCATGTATAACCCATATACGATTATTGTAAATGCTAATGCTATTTATTTCAAACAAAGCTAAGAATATCTGAAATTACCCTTGATAATCTTGCGAAATTGCGCTAAACTATTGTACTAAGAAGTAGTGTGCTTTAACTCTTTTTGCTCGAACCGTTCCGGCAAAACGGTTGACGTTAAAGCGGTGATCTTCCGGCCAAAGTATCAACACTAAAAACACAGTGAGGGAATGTGGCAAAATCTACAAATACCGCAAAGAGTGGTAGCCGGGTATCTTTTACCGAGGGCGACCAAGTTCTTGAAATACCAAACCTAACCGAGCACCAGACGAAATCTTGGGACGAATTCGTAAAATTCGGTCTTCAAGAAGTCTTCAACGAGTTGAACCCGATTGACGACTATACTGGTCAAAAAATGAGCCTACGTTTTAAGGATTATTATTTCAAAGATCCTGTAGAAGACGATCGTACGGCTAAAGAAAATCTTACAACTTATGAAGCTCCACTTCATGTCAACGTCGAGCTTACCAATAAAGTCACTGGCGAAGTTAAAGAACAGGACATTTATTTTGGCGACTATCCATGGATGACTGACCGCGCCAGCTTCATTATTAACGGCACCGAGCG